>DASVTG010000737.1:0-3775 GCA_036387695.1 Hymenobacter sp.
CGCACCTGCTGGTGACCAAAGGCCCGCGCGAAAACAACTTTCGCCCCGCCGCCGACTCCCTGTTTCGCTCCGCCGCCGTGGCCTTTGGGCCCAACGTGGTGGGCATTGTGCTCACCGGCATGCTGCACGACGGCACCGCCGGCCTCGAATTCATCAAGCGTTGCGGAGGCACCGCCATCGTGCAAGACCCCCACGAAGCCGAATACCCCAGCATGCCCGAAACCGCCCTGCGCAACGTAGCCGTGGACTACGTGGTGCCCCTGGCCATGATGGGCCCGCTGCTGGAAGAAATCACCGGCAACAACTTTACCGAACGCAACATTGAAGTACCCGAGGACCTAAAACTGGAGGCCGCTATTGCGGAAAGAGTTGTGGGAACCACCGAAGAAGTGATGCGCATTGCGCACCCCTCCCCCCTCACCTGCCCCGACTGCGGCGGCAGCCTGTTTGAAGTAAACAAGGGCAAGCTGCTGCGCTTCCGCTGCCACACGGGCCACGCCTTCACGGCCGACGCCCTGCTGCGCAACGCCACGCACTCGCTGGAAGAAACCATGTGGGTGGCCCTGCGCATGATGGAGGAGCGCAAAAACCTGCTCAGCAGCATGGCCGCCCGGGGCGAAGGGCCCTATTCGGTGCAGCAGGAAGAGCGCATCGAGGAAATGAAAAAGCACATCAACCGCCTCCGCGAGTTCTTGCTCAACGGCAACGGGTCGGGCAGTGCCTCCACCGTGAGAACGGACGAACACTGACGAACCGCCGCTCGTGCGCCAAGCAGCCTGCCGGGCAAGCACTTGTACCCCAAGTTTCCAATTCGGCCCGCGGGAACGAGGACGTTCGGCCGAGCCGAATTGGAAATTCGGGGTACAAGTGCTTTTCGCCCCAACCGGTGGCTAGATGATGTTGCGGCGGTTGAGGCTTTGGCGGAAGCTGTGGTGCTCCTGCGCGAGCTGCCGGCGGGCCTGCTCGATGGCCTCCGTCAGCGTGACTTCGCCGCGCACGTAGCGGCGGAAGCAGGCCAGGGTTTCGGCGTTGGCCACGGTGCCGCCCATGGCCTGAATTTCCAGGGTGTTTTCGGCCGTGAGCTGGCGGCGCTGCCAGTGCAGGCGCTGGTCAGCCGACAAATCATCCGGCATGGGCTCGAAGAAGTTGGTAGACATTGTGGGTAGCACAACAGGTGAAAGGATGGAGCATAAACAGCCGGGCCGGGCGGGCGCCGGGCCGGGCAACCGCAGCATGCCGGCCTACGCCAGCATGCTCGAATCGTTCCACTGGGTTTGGCGAGCCGCGTCGAGCAGGGTGGGCACTATGCACGGGGCCGGCCCCAGCTCGCGGTCGAGCAGCTCTTTTCTTACCCGGTCGGGCACGTGCACCAGCACCAGCTGGGCGTGTTTTTCCTGCAGGCGGTAGTGCGAGTCCCACAGCAGCTGGGCTGCTTCTTCCGAAAGGGAGCTCAGCATGCCACAGTCAACCCACACGGCGGGTTTGCCGCTGCTGCGGGCGCAATTCAGCCAGTGAGCCAGGGCCGCCTCGGGTTCGCCGGCTCGCCCAGGAGCCAAAATCAGCAAGTAGCTTTCGGGCAATAGTTCGTGATAGACAACAGTCATACGCAAAAAGCTAAAAGAACAAAAAACTTGTTATCTGACTAACAACAACTTGACAGTAGCATTAAGCAGGTCTATTGGCGATAATACAAATTTCGGCTTCTTTTAGCCGGCTTCCTACGAGAGAACTACGGGTTGTATCACCGTTAAATACTGAAAATATAACACGTATAAACCATATTTATTGTTTTTATTGGTATTTGATTTCCTCTATTCTTTAAAAATGCTACGTATTTTTCGGGCGCGTCGTCTTTTCGCCGCGGGGTGAAGCGCAGCCGTTGGGTATTTGCCACCCGCGTGGGCGTCTGTAAAGTATTGGCCGGGCCAGTGCGTCTGGCCCGGTTAGCGCCGCGGGGTTTCGCTTGCCCGGCAGGCGTCGGCCTCGTCATTTTTCACCTTCACTTTTTTCTTCGCCATGAGCCCTACCGTACGCAACGTCATCGCCTGGATTCTGCAAGTCCTGCTGGCCCTCTTCTTCATCAAGGCCGGTTTCGATAAACTCAAGGGCCTCGAAGGCACCATGAAAATGTTTGGCGGCCTGGGCTTGCCCGGCTGGTTTGGCGGCTTCATCGGCGCGGCCGAACTGCTGGGCGGCATCGGGCTGCTCATTCCGCGCACGGTGCGGCTGGCGGCGCTGGGCCTCATCGTCATCATGATAGGCGCGGTGGTGATGCACGCCGTCAAAATCCCCGGCGGCATCGCCAATGGCATGCCCGCGCTGGTGGCGCTGGTGCTGCTGGCGGTGGTGTACTTGCTGCGCCGCCCCGTGGCCCGCTTGGCCTAAGGAGCGCAAAATTTTTGTTACTTCACCGGCTTCGGGCCCGGTGCCAAAGTGGCGCCGGGCCCGAACCATTGTGGCCCGCACGGGTTGCTTGCCTTCGGCGGGCCACCCCGCCTTACTTTTTGCTTCATGAAAATTCTGTATAGCTACCTGCGCAACTACTGGCCGCTATTGGCGCTGGCCCTCGTGCTGGCGGCCATCAACCAGGTGTTCTCGCTGCTCGACCCGTATTTCTTCCGCCAGCTCATCGACCACTTTACTCCCAAAGATGCTAGCTTGGCCAGCGTGGCGGGGGCCGTGCGCGCGGTGCCGTTCTGGCCGTTTTTCCGGGAGGCCATCCCCTACATTGGGCTCATGCTGGGCGCCGCCATGGTGTCGCGCATTGCCAAAAACTTTCAGGACTACTACGTCAACGTCATCACCCAGCGGCTGGGCGCCAAGATGTATTCCGACGGCCTGCGCCACTCCCTGGAGCTGCCCTACCAGGTGTTTGAGGACCAGCGCTCCGGCGAGACCCTGGGCAAGCTGCAGAAGGTGCGCCTCGACGTGGAGAAGCTCATTCAGAGCTTCGTGAACGTGCTGTTTACCGCGCTGGTGGGCATCATCTTCGTCATGTGGTACGCCATCACGGTGTACTGGCCCATTGCGCTGGGCTACTTCCTCACCATTCCGCTGCTGGGCATTCTGAGCTATTTCCTGAGCAAGCGCATCAAGGTCATCCAAAAAACCATCGTGGCCGAAACCACGGCTCTGGCCGGCTCCACCACCGAGAGCCTGCGCAACATTGAGCTCATCAAAAGCCTGGGCCTGGCCCAGCAGGAAACCGAGCGCCTGAACGCCACCACCAGCAAAATCCTGAAGCTGGAGCTGCGCAAGGTGCGCTACCTGCGCTCGCTCTCGTTCGTGCAGGGCACGTTCGTCAACCTGCTGCGCAACGTCATCATCCTGCTGCTGCTCTACCTGCGGGTGCAGAACCACATCAGCCTGGGCGAGTTTTTCTCGTTCTTCATCTACTCGTTTTCCATCTTCGGGCCGCTGCAGGAATTGGGCAACATCATCGGCATCTACCGCGAAACTGAAATCTCGCTGGGCAACTTCCAGCAGATTCTCGACACGCCCAAAGACAAAAAACCGGCCCAGCCCAAGTCGGTGGCCCACATCGACAACCTGGCGTTCGACCAGGTCAGCTTCAAGCACCTCACCGCGAACAATCAGGCGCTTTCCAACATTTCGTTCACCACCAAGCTCGGCGAAACCATTGCCTTCGTGGGCCCCTCCGGCTCGGGCAAAACCACGCTGGTGAAGCTGCTGGTGGGCCTTTACCCGCCCCTCTCGGGCCAGATTCGCTACAACGGCATTCCCGGCTCTGAAATTGACTTGGACGAGCTACGCG
>DASVTG010000738.1:0-3732 GCA_036387695.1 Hymenobacter sp.
CAACGAAGGCCTCGACCTGCGCAACGACCCCATGGCCCTCCAGCGCTTGAAAGAAGCCGCTGAGAAAGCCAAAGTGGAGCTCTCCAGCTCGACCGAAACCGAAGTAAACCTGCCCTACATCACCGCCACGGCCTCGGGCCCGAAGCACTTGGTGGTGAAACTGAGCCGCGCCAAGTTTGAGCAGCTCGCCGACGACCTCGTGCGCCGCTCGATGGAGCCCGTGAAAAAGGCTTTGCAAGACGCTGGTTTGTCGACTTCCGACATCAACGAGGTTATCCTCGTGGGTGGCTCGACCCGCATTCCCCGCATCCAGGAGGAAGTGGAGAAGTTCTTCGGCAAGAAGCCTTCGAAAGGCGTGAACCCCGACGAAGTGGTGGCCATCGGTGCTGCCATCCAAGGCGGTGCACTGACCGGCGAAGTGAAGGACGAGCTGCTGCTCGACGTGACCCCGCTGTCGCTCGGCATCGAGACGATGGGCGGCGTGATGACCAAGCTCATCGAGTCGAACACGACCATCCCGACCAAGAAATCAGAAACCTTCTCGACGGCTTCGGACAACCAGCCTTCGGTAGAAATCCACGTGCTGCAAGGCGAGCGCCCGCTGGCCAACCAGAACCGCACCATCGGCAAATTTCACCTCGACAGCATTCCGCCCGCACCCCGCGGCGTGCCGCAAATTGAGGTAATCTTCGACATCGACGCCAACGGCATCCTGAACGTAACCGCCAAGGACAAAGGCACCGGCAAAGAGCAGAAAATCCGCATCGAAGCCAGCTCGGGCCTCTCGGAAGCCGACATCAAGCGCATGCGCGACGAAGCCGCCGCCAACGCCGACGCCGACAAAGCCGAAACCGAGCGCATCAGCAAGGTGAACGCCGCCGACTCGATGATTTTCCAGACCGAGAAGCAGCTGAAAGAGTACGGTGACAAGCTGAGCGGTGGCAACAAAACCGCCATCGAAGGCGCCCTTGAAGACCTCAAGAAGGCCCACGAAAGCAAAGACCTCGGCGCAATTGACACGGCCATGACGGCCATCAACGCCGCCTGGCAGGCGGCCTCGCAGGAGATGTACGCCGCTGGCGGTGCCGAAGGCGGCCAAGGCCAGCCCGGCGCCGGTGGTTTCCCCGGCGGCGACGGCCAGTCGGCCAACGGCAACGGCCAAGGCCAGCCCGCTGACCACGTCACTGACGTGGACTACGAAGAAGTAGACGGCAAGTAATTCTTGCTAGTCGTTTGAAATGAAAAGGCCCGGAGGCGCAAGCTTCCGGGCCTTTTTTCATGCACGTCTTGGCGTTTTAGTAAGGTCCGGCCATTGGAATAGCTGCGCCGTCAGGACCGATACCGTCAGAATAAAGTCGCTGTGTGATAGCGAGAAGATGTGCGCCTACTCAGCCAACAACCGGGCGCACGGCTTCCCCGCTTTACTGTTGGGTATCTTTGGGGTGGTCAGGTCTGTTTTTCTGTGTGCACCAAAGCAACTGGCCTGGTCTCACGTTCGCAGCAGCGCTTTTTTTAACTCTTCTGTTCCGTTGTCGTAAGCACGCCCGTTGCGTTACGTAACGTTGTTTTAACATCAATTCTATTCCTTACCATTTCTATTACATGAAATCTTCTTACTATTCATTTTCCGGACGGATGCTTGCCTTGGGCGCATTGCTCACGGCTACTGCTTGCAGCGTAAGCGAGCAAGTCAAAGAATCGCCCAGCAAGAAATCCATCAGCCGCACGGCCAGCAACGAGCCGGCGTACGAGCAGGTGCAATACCGCTTAAACTTCATGGACGAAGCCAAGCTGGGCGACCAGGACATTTTGTTTGTGCGCCAGGCCACTGACCTTACTTCGCCCCAGCAAGCCAAACTGCAAACCGGCCTGCAAAGCGGCAAGTTGCCCCTGCACCTGCGCATGCGCCTCTTTGCCCGCAATCCCAGCCAGGAAAACCTGCAGCTCAAGCAGCTCGACTACCAGCTGCTGCTCGACGGCAAGCCCCTAACCAGTGGCGTGACCGGCGCCAATACCGAGTTGGAGTCCAGCGCCATTGTCACGCTGCCCATTACCGTTGACATGAACGTGCCCCGCGAGCGCATTAACGGCAGCACCCCGGCCGCTTTTGCCGCCAACCTCGCCGATTTCACCGGCAGCACGCGGCGCCTCACCCTGCGCATTCGGCCCAGCTACGCGGGCTTGGCGGTGCCTCAGTCTGCCGAGTTCAAGACGGTTGAACTGGTAACCGTGAAGCAAACCGTGAAGAAATAGCGTGAAGAAATAGTTGGCAGCAAACGAGAACCCCGAAATTTCATTTCGGCCCGGTAGAACGATACAGAAAAGTCGTTCTACCGGGCCGAAATGAAATTTCGGGGTACTTGTTTTGGGCTACTCGTTGCCTTGCACCGCGTCTTGCACGCCTTCCTCAATCTTTTCCTCGGCTTCGGCGTGGTCGTCGGCATCGGCGGCTTCCAGCTCCTTTTCCTGCTCGTGCCAGCCGCTGGGCTCGTAGCTCAAGCGGATGTAGATGGGAAAGTGGTCGGAGCCGATGTGCGTGAGCCGTTCGAGGCGTTGCAGGCGGAAGTGAGAGGAGTGAAAAACGTGGTCGAGGGGCCAGCGCAGCAGTTTGTGGTCGGCGTGGAAGGTGGGCAGCATGCCGCGCCCAATGCGGGGGTCGAGCAGGCGCGAAATGCGGCGGAACAGTTCGGAGGTGTGCGACCACGCCACGTCGTTGAGGTCGCCCGCCACGATGGTGGGCCCGTCGTGGTGCTGAATGATTTTGCCCACCACCAGCAGCTCGGCATCGCGCCGGGCGCTGTTTTTTGATTCTTGCGGGGCGGGCGGCTTGGGGTGCAGAAAGTGCAGGTTCACGCTGACGCCGCTGGGCAATACCGCGCAGCCGTGGAAGGAAGGAATGTCCGGGTCCAGGATGTAGCGAATCTGGGGCTGGCGCAGCGGCAGCCGCGAAAACACCAGCATGCCGTAGGTATTGGGCAGCGGGGCGTGGCAGGTGTACGGATAGTCGGCTTCGATGCGCTCGAGCTGGCTCAGCCACCAGGCATCGGTTTCCACCGCCAGCACAATGTCGGGCTGCCAGTGGTTGATGTGGCCCAGGCAGCGCGAGGCGTCGCGGTTGTACATCAGCACGTTGGCCACCATGATGCTCAGGTGGTGGTCGTGGTCGTCGGCGGGCCGGCTGGCGTCGGCCACCTGGCGGCGGTGCAGTGGGGTGTAGGGCCAGATGCGGGTGAACTGGTACACCAAAGCCAAGGCCAGGCCCCCCGCGAAAATGGCGTTTGGCCGGCCCTCCATTTCGGGCAGGAGCAGCGCGGCGGCCAAGCTCAGGGCCAGCGCGGCCACAATTTGCAAGCGGGGAAAGTCGAACACGCGAATCCACCACGCGGTTTGGCGCAGCAGCGGCAGCAGCGTGGCCACCACGGCCGCGCCGCCCACGGCCCACACGGTCCATTGGGCACCGGTTAGCAGTCCGGAGAGTAAAGTTGGCATATGGGGAAGTCCGGCCTACAAATCGTCCTGAAACCCGCCCTTGCGCAGCTCTTCGATGGTCCGCATCACCCGGTCTTTGAGGGTGGTGCGGTATTTCTCGAGGGCGTCGGCGAGGCGGGCGTTGTTCAGGGCCAGTATTTGGGTGGCCAGCACGGCGGCGTTGGTGGCATTGTCCAGGCCCACGGTGGCAACGGGCGTGCCAGTCGGCATTTGAATCATGCTCAGGATGGAATCGAGGCCCTG
>DASVTG010000739.1:0-3349 GCA_036387695.1 Hymenobacter sp.
TAACGGCGCGGGGACGCGGACTACACAGTCCGCGCTACTGCGCGTTACTGCACACTAGCCGGAAGGGAAAGATTGAGGAGTAATTGGATTTCTGATTAGCAGAACCGTGCGGTTACTTTTGCGCGCATCAGTCACCATTTCAACAGTCTATGTTCGGCCTGAGCTACGCGAAGTTTGATTCCGTGACCTACGTCATGCAGTACCGCAACAGGCCGCTGGTGCGCGAGGGGCGCGGACTGGCCTTTTTCTATGCCACGCTGGGCAGCTCCATTGCCGCGGTGCCGTTGGGGTCGAACGACTTGCCGTTCATTTCCAACGAAACCACGGCCGACTACCAGAGCATCAGCATTCAGGGCCAGCTCACCTCGATGACAACACCGAAGAGCACTCTTCGTCGGGCATCATTGCGGCCACCCCGGCGGGCAGCAGCGGGTGGCCGAGCTCCGTCTTCAACATGACCGCCGCCCTCGAAGACTTCGCCGACGGGCAGGACCGGCTGCGTACTTACCCCAAGCCCCAGGGCCACGAGTTGCGATTCGTGGTGCGCGAGCCATTCCAGAGCAAGCGCACGCAATGCGGGTTGGTGGCCGGGCGCATCCATGCCGACCAACCCTTGCGGTTGGAATCGCAGATGCCGGCCGGCGGCGTGATATTCTCCGATGGCGTGGAAGCCGATTTTCTTTAGTTCAATGCCGGCGCCGTGGCTACCATCGGCCCCGCCGCCGAGGTAGCCCGCCTAGTGTAGCCCGGATAGGAGAAACCCAGGCCACTCCAAAGCCAGTCAACACATCGTTTTTTGATGGCTGTTCGGACAGGCTTCTTCGCCGAAACCTAGAGAGCCTTCACCTTCAAATTCTCAAAGTCGCCGGCTAAGATGATGGTGCATTTCGGGTCATTGAACGAAGGCGTTTTTCCGGGCTCAAACTGCTCGGCGGCCCGCACTTCGTAGGTGCCGCTCACCAGCTGGCGCTTGGCGTCGTAGGCCGTGACGGTGACGTTGCCGGTCAGGTCGCTGGTGGTGTCGCTGAAGCGGTAGATGGAGGAGCCGCCGTTCAGGCTGTACACATAAGAAGTGAACACCGGAGCGCTGAGCTGGCTGCGGCTGCGCAGGGCGTAGGTGCCCAGCCAGTTAGCCGCCAGTTTGGGGCGGTCTATCTCAAAGTGAGCATTGTCGGTATTGGCCTTGAAGTCCAGCACCAGCACTGACGGTGCGAGGGAAGCTTCGCCCGTGATGTCTCGCCCAGGGTGGGTGGTGCCGTAGCCGGAGTGCGCGGTGCCGCCCCCAGGGGCAACGGTGGTGAAGTCAAAATAATGGCCCAGCTTGAACGCTGGCGTGGGGTCGGCGGGGGCGGGGTCCTCGTTCTTGTCGGAGGAACAAGCCGCGAAGAGCCCGGATGCGGCGGTGAGGGCTGCTAGCAGCAAGGTGCGGGTAAGCGTTTTCATAAAAGGGCGAAAATGGCAGTGGGCCGGGTGAGACATTATTGCTTAAGACAAAGGTTGAGCCAAGCGCTGAAAGGCTTATAAAAAAGTTCCTTTTTGCAGCAGATTATTTGCAGCGCTAATGTTTAAAGCGTTGCAAGACAGGTTCGGCAAATGAATTTTAGTAGAATCTCATAGCCCCGCGACCCTGGTTGCCCATGGCCTGATTAATCCCAGACGAAGCCGACCTTTGCCCCGTGTTTCTCTTCTCTGACCTTCCGGCCCTGCTTGCCGGCCGCTTGCTGCAAGCCCCCGCCGACCCGGCCGTGCCCGTGCGCCACCTCTTGTTGGATAGCCGCCGGGTAGGCCTCCCGGCCGGCGCCGTGTTTTTCGCCTTGCGCGGCCCCAGCCACGACGGCCACCGCTACCTCCCCGAGCTGTATGCCCAGGGCGTGCGCCTGTTTGTGGTGGAAGAAGACAGCAAACTGCCCGGCGGCCTTGCCGCGTACCCAGAAGCCGGTATCATTGCCGTGGAGAGTCCGCTGGCGGCGCTGCAAACCATTGCCGCCGCTCACCGCGCCGAGTTTGCCGGCCCCGTGCTGGCCATCACCGGCTCCAATGGCAAAACCATTGTGAAGGAGTGGCTGGCCCAGCTGCTGAGCCCCGACGAAGACATCTGCCGCTCGCCGCGCTCGTATAATTCGCAAGTAGGCGTGCCGCTTAGCGTGTGGGAGCTGAACCCCGAACGGCATACGTTGGGCATTTTCGAGGCGGGCATTTCGGAAGTGGGGGAGATGGCGCGGCTGGCCGACATCATCCGCCCCACCGAAGGCATTTTTACCACGCTCGGCACGGCGCACGACGCAGGCTTTGCGTCTGCCGAAGAAAAGCTGCGCCAGAAGCTGCGGCTGTTCCAGGGCCCGCAGTTTCAGCGGCTTTTTTATTGCCGCGACCAAGCCGCCGTGCGCCAGGCCGTGGCCGAACTGGGCCTGCCCGGCTTCAGCTGGTCGCGCCAAGCCGATGACCTGGCCGACATCAATTTCGCTATTCAAGACAGCACGTCGGACTTCACCAGCCTGCAAGCCAGAGTAGCTGCCACCGGCCTCGAGGCCAGCTTTACCCTGCCTTTTGCCGACGAGCCTTCCCTCGAAAACGCCCTGCATTGCGTGGCCGTGCTGCTGCACCGCCAGCCGGAACCGGCCGAAATCCAGCGCCGGCTGACGCGCCTGCACCCCGTGGCCATGCGCCTCGAAATCAAGCTGGGTCGTCACGGTTCCTACCTGCTCGATGATACGTATAATAACGACCTCGCCGGCCTGGCACTGGCCCTGAACGCCCTGGCGCGGCAGTCACGCCCCGGCCGCCGCACCCTCATCCTGAGCGATGTGCTCGAATCGGGCCTGTCGGGCGAGGACCTGTACGCGCGGGTGGCTGCTTTGCTGCCGGCCGCAGGGGTGGGCCGCTTAGTGGCCATAGGGGAGGAGATAAATCAGTTAAAAGTGAAAAGTGAGAAGTTAAAAGCCAAGAGCGATGGGCCAACAACCGAGGTTGAAAGCGTAAAAACTCAACCCATAACTTTTAACTCTCAACTTTTAACTGAATTCTACCCCAGCACCGAAGCCTTCCTGGCTAGCCTCGACCCCGCCAGCTTTGCCCAGGAAACCATTCTGGTGAAGGGAGCCCGGCGCTTTGGTTTCGAGCGCATCGTGGCCGCGTTGCAAGCCCAGCAGCACGGAACCGTACTCGAAGTCAACCTCGACGCGCTCAGCCACAACCTGCAGCACTACCGCCGCCAGCTGCAGCCCGGCACTAGGCTCATGGTGATGGTGAAGGCTTTCGCTTACGGCGCCGGTTCTTACGAAGTGGCGAGTCTGCTCGAATTCCAACGGGCCGATTACCTCGCCGTGGCCTACCCCGACGAAGGCGTGGC
>DASVTG010000740.1:0-10564 GCA_036387695.1 Hymenobacter sp.
TTCCAGAAAGGTGGCTTCGTGGTACAGCAAGTCGGCCCCGCGAATGAGCTCGGCGAGGGCCGGCGTGTAGAGCGTGTCGGAGAAGAAAGCGTAGCGGCGCGGGGCGGGCGCGGGGCCGGCCACGTCGGCGTGGCGCAGGCCGGGCTGTTGGTCGTCGGGCGCTAGGTCTTCGCCCTGGGCCAGCCGCGCAAGCTGCTGCGGCTGGAGGCCAGCGGGCAGTTTTTCCTTCAGCAGGTTGGCGCGGCGCGGCTTTTCCGAGAACAAGTAGCCCGCGCACGGAATGCGGTGGCGCATGGGCAAGGACGACACGGTGAGCTGCTCGTCTTCGTACACCACCGCGTGGGTTTCGGTGTCCACGGCCGTAAATTCCATGGTGAAGCCCAGCTGCATGCCGGACACCCGCGCCTGGGTGGTGAGCACCTCGTCGAGGCCGGGCGGGCCAATGATGGTCAGGGCTTGGGTGCGGCCCTGCAGGTGCATGGTGCCCAGCAAGCCAAACAAGCCAAAGTAGTGGTCGCCGTGCAAGTGGGAAATAAAGATGGCCCGCAAGTGGTGCGGGCGCACCCGGTGCTCCAGCATTTGCCACTGAGTGCCTTCGCCGCAGTCGATGAGGTAGTTGTGCGCGCCCACCGTGAGCACCTGCGCCGTGGGGTGGCGGGAGAGCACCGGCGTGGCGGACGCCGAACCTAAAATCTTCAGCTCAAAAGTCAAGACGAAAACAAATGGGTGAAGCAAGCGCTACCGTATAAGAGGCAACGCCTTTCTTCGATAAAAAATAAATAAAAAAAGCTGTTAGCCGTCAGCCCGAGAACCAACAGCTAACAGCCATGTGCTGCATCAAGGCAGCTGCCAGAGGCTAGAAATCTACTCTTTGTCCGTCAGGTCGCGCTCGATGGCGTGCAAAAATACCCGGTCGATGCCTTCTTCCACGGTGGGTAAAATATGCAGCACCGATTCTAATTTGCTGATAGTGATGAGCTTCAACACGTGGTCTTGCAGGCCGGTGAGCACCAGCAGGCCGCCGGTGGAGTTGCACAGCCGGTTGGCAATGAGAATGGAGCTGAGGCCCGACGAGTCCGTGTATTTAACGTTGGTAAGGTCGAGAATCAGATTGTTAATGCCTTCGGCGTTAAGCTTCACGAACTCCGATTTGAGGTCGGGCGCAACGGTGGTGTCGAGCTTCTTCTCCTCAATGGTGATGATGGTGTAGCTTTCTTTTTTATCAATCGTGTACTTCATACAGCGTAAGCAAGGAGGGTAAGAGAACGGCGAAGGTAAAGAAAAAACCCAAAATTTTGGGTGAACGTGACTAATGTTTTGCTCCGGCGCGGCGGGCCGCAGCCGGCGGGCCCGCAAAGGTGAGCGAGGCCCAAGTGGACTGCCAATCGGCGCGGTCCCGCAGTTTGGCCGGCGCGGCCGTCATGTCGACGGCGGCCAGCAGGTAGGGTCCCGGACCGGAAAGTCGTAACAGGATACGGCCGTTTTGGTTGGCACGCGTGGTGAAATGGGTGGTCGGCAAGCCATTGGGCTGGCGCTGCCACACCTGCACCGCTGCGCCGAAGGCTGGTTTCCCGGCCCGTAGCACGCGCACGGTCAGGGACTTGTCGGCCGCCAGGCGGTAGGGGTTTTGTTCGGGCACCAACTCCAGCGGCAGGCCATACACGTGGCGGCAGGCGCTGTCGGAAGCAGCCGGGGTGTTGGCCGCCTCGCCGACTTGTACCAGGGTTTTGGCGCAGCGGCGGTAGGTTTCGCGGCCGGGGGTGGCGGTTTGGCCGTTCTCCTGGCGCAGCTGCAGCGCGTAGTCTAGGCCTTCTTCGCGTAGGTAGGCGGTGAACTGGTCGGCGGGCAGCTGAAGGAAGGAGTTGGTGGAGCGCAGCAGCACGACGTGGGTGCCCGGCTGGCTGAAAATAAAGGCGGTGCGGAAGGTGTCGGCCTCCGCAACGCCGGCAGCAGGCGTGAGGTCGGTGGAGTCGGCCGGCGCGGGGCCGTAGCGCACCAAACGCAGGACTTTAGTGGCCTTGGTGGTCCAGGGGTCGCCTTTAAAATTCTCGCCCACCAACGTGTGCACGTTCATCGTCTGGCCCGGCTGCAGGCGGAAGCGCGGGGCTTCCAGCCAGAACTCGTGGGCCAGGGCACTGGTGCCGAGGAAAAACAGAAAAAAGAAAAGTCCTCGCTTCATAATTGGAAAACTCAGCGCCCACTGCGAAAACCACTGCGTCCACTGCGGGAAAATCCTTCCAACGACATTTCCCGCAGTGGACGCAGTGGTTTTCGCAGTGGGCGCAGTGTGTTCTATTTCCGCTCCAGGGCCAGCGCGTAGGCGCGGTCGTAGTGCACGCGCAGGTTTTTCCAATCGAACAGCTCGGCGGAGCTTTCCACGGCGTTGCGCTGCATGATGCGCTCGCGGCGGTTGAGGAGCACGAAATCCCAGAGCATGTTGGTGAGCTCTTCGGCCGATTCGTCGAACGATTTTTCCTGGCGGTGCACCACGAAAATGCCTTTGGACTCGGGGTCGGGGATGGTTTGGAGCACGTAGTCGCCAAAGCCCGAGAGGTCGGAGGTGATGGCGGGCACGCCGCGGGCCACGCATTCGAGCGGGGTGTAGCCCCAGGGCTCGTAGTAGGAGGGGAACACGCCCATGTGGCAGCCGCGCACAAACTGTCCGTACTCCATGCCCAGCAGCGGCGAGGCCGGCGACACGAAGTCGGGGTGGTACACCATTTTCACCCGGTCGTGCCGGTTGTTGAGCAGGTTGGCCCGCCGCATGAAATTCAAAATGTCGTCGTCCTGGTCGTTCACCAGGTTGTGGGTGATGACGGGGGGCAGGGCGTTGGTTTTCCAGCTTTGCAGCGTGCGGCGGTAGCGCAGCTTCCAGTAGTCGTCCACCATCGAGCCGAGTTCGGGCAGCTTGTGGTCCTGGCTGGCGGCGGCGGCGTAGAACAGGCGCTCGCCCACCTGGCGCTCGATGGCCTGGCAGGTTTCGTGCACTTCGTCCAGCATGGCGCGGCGCTCCAGCACCTGCGGGTTGATGCTGGTGAAGGGCCGCTTGGTGATGAAAAACATCACCACGTTGCCTTCCAGGCCGCTCACTTGCAGGCGATGGTTGAGGCGGGCCAGGGCTTCCAGCGTCAGGTCGAAGCCTTTGTTGTGGTACTCGTAGCGGCCCGAGGTGAAGAGGTACAGCGTCTTGTCCAGGTCGAAGGAATACGACTGGAAGAAGTGCGCCATCACGAATTCGTGAATCTTGGCCTTGTACTGCTGGTGCAGGTTCTGGAACTCGTGCAGGGCCACAAACCGCTCGATGTTGAGCCCGTTGGGCAGCACCGCGTCCGGGATTCTGTCCAACAGGTAGATGCACTCGCGCACCGTGAGCTCGCTCACCGTAGTGAAGACGTGGCTGCCGTGGGCGGCGGCGCGCTCCATGCGCACGGCCGGCTCGATGTTGAATTTCCTGGCCTCGGCTTCCCAGTTCACCCACATGAGGTGGTCGTAGAAGTTGGGGTCGTTCATGGCCAGGTAGCGGCCGAGCAAGGTGGCGTGGGTGGTGAAAAGCAGGTGCGCCGGCACTTGCAGGCGGCGCAGCTCGGGAATGGCCACGCCGGTCATCCACTCGTGGAAGTGGCCCAGCAGGCGGCGCTGGGGCGTAAGCGCCACTTGGGCGGCCAGGTGTTGGAAAAAAATGGTGGTGAGGTGGCCGAAGGAAATGACCTGGTGGAGCAGGTCGTCGTTGTCGGGCGACGGGATGGCGTGGCGCTGCCACAGGTCGGACTTGAGCTGGCCGAGCTGGCCGTAAGTCTGAAACGGGTTGATGAGCACCACGCGGGGCCGGCCCGTGACCAGCCAGGTGCCGTAGCACACGTCGTAGCCCTGGGCGCGCATGGTGCGCACGGCGGCCCCAAACGGGTCGGAGGCGGTGTGCACCGTGAGGTCGTCGAAGCTCTCGAATTCGCCCTGGGCCTGGTTGGGGAAGTAGGGGCCCAGCAGGCAGTAGCGGCTGCCCCAGGCGGGCACCGTGGCCGGCACCTTGCTGCGAATCACGGTGTAAATACCGCCCACTTGGTTGCAGACTTCCCAGGCCACCTCCACCAGCAGGTCATCAGGAAAAAGGGCTTCAGGGGCTTGCGGCGTTGGTTGCATACGGGTGGGCGGGGAAGGACGAGGAAAAAGTACGTGGCGAAAGGTAAGCCGACGGGGCTTGAATTGCCATTGCGGCCAATCTTTTTTCGGATAGTACGCCCGAAATGTTCTGCTTGCGCCGCCAACCTTCGCCCCGCCGCCGCTGTTACGCCCCGAACATTTCAACTACTCCCCGCCCTACATGGCCGACACCACCAACGTTCTTGCCCTCGAAACGCCTGTTTTGCCGGTGCTCACCCAGCGCCGCAGCCCCCGCGCCTACGCCGACCAGCCCGTGCCCGCCGAGGCCCTGCGCCAGGTTTTTGCGGCTGCCTCGTCGGCGGCTTCCTGCTTCGGCGAGCAGCCGTGGCGCTACCTCGTGGGGAGCCGGGCCAGCAGCCCCGAAGCTTTCGATAAAATTCTCGGCAGCATGGGCGAATTCAACCAGGTGTGGGCCAAAAAGGCGCCCGTGCTGGCCGTGAGCATTGCCAAGCTGACCTTCTCGCACGACGACAACCCCAATGCCTGGGCCAAGCACGACGTGGGCCAGGCCACCGCCACGCTCGCCATTCAGGCCACGGAACTGGGCCTGCAAGTGCACCAGATGGCCGGCTTCTCGGCCGACAAAGTGCGCGCCGCCTTCGACATCCCCGCCGGCTACGACCCGGTGGCCGTGTTCACCCTCGGCTACCCCGGCGACCCGGCCACCTTGCCCGACGGGCTGCGCGACAAAGAGCTGGCGCCCCGCACGCGCAAGCCGCTGGCCGAGTTCATGTTCGAAGGCAACTGGCCGGCGCTAAAAGACGAGCGCTACGACCAAGCGCCTGCGTAAGGCCTAACTATGCTGTCCAGAAGCCCGTCCTGCTGAGCTTGCCGAAGCATCTCTACTGCGCAAGTAATTATTTACTATTGCGGGAGAGATGCTTCGGCAAGCTCAGCAGGACGGGCTTTTTTGCTAGAAAACTAATGCAGCGGGCGCTTCTTGATGATGCCGCCCTGGGCGTCGTCGATGCCGTACTGGATGATGAAGGCGTTGGGGTCGAGGCGCTGGACTTCGGTGCGGAGCTGGGGCAGCTCCAGCCGGGTGACGACGGTGAAGATGATGTCGCGCTCGGTGAGCTGGTCGCCGCGCTTGCCGAAGCCCGATTTGCCCTGATATAGCGTGACGCCCCGGCCCAAGCCTTCGGTGATGGCCAGCCGAATGGCCTCGCTGTGCTCCGACACGATGGTGACGCCCGTGTATTGCTCGATGCCGTTGAGCACGAATTCGATGACCCGGGCCGCGGCGAAGTAGGTGAGCATGGAATACAGCGCCGGCTCGGTGCCCAGGATGAACACCGCGGCGCCAAAAATGAGCACGTTCAGAATCAGGATGATGTCGCTGACCTTGAGCAGCACCAAGTGCTTGCTCACGAGCAGCGCGGCTATCTCGGTGCCGTCCAGCACGGCGCCGCCCCGCATGGCCAGCCCAATGCCGGCCCCAATGAACACGCCGCCGAAAACCGACGTCAGCAGCAGGTCGGGCGTGATGTCCGGAAAGGGCACCACGGCGAGCACCAGCGCCAGCCCGCCAATGCCCAGCGCGCTGCGCACGGCAAACCGGCGCCCCATCTGGCGGTAGCCCAGGGCCACAAAGGGCAGGTTGATGACGAGCAGCAGCAGCGGCAGCGGCAGCCGCAAAGCCGCCGCCAGCAGCATGGAAATGCCCGTAACGCCGCCGTCGATGAAGTGACTGGACAGCAGAAACGCCTTCAATCCAAAGGCGGCCGAAATAACCCCGGCAATGATGAATGCCGCATTTTGAAGTTCGGAAGCGGGCCGGTTTATCGTACTAGCAAGGTTTGCCATGAGCAGAAGGGTGAACGCGAAAAGGTGGCCGGGCAAGCCGGGGAAACGGCCAGGGCAGAATGAAAGCCGGACCAGGGCCGCCTGCGCAAGCTAACCCAGCCGATGGATACGGCGCCGTTTAGCGGCCGAGAGCCCTACGTAATAACGGACCTACGCAAACGGCCTTGGCGAATGCTGTTTAGCATTCACCAAGGCCGTTTGGGGATTGAGTTGAAGGCGTGAGCTACCGTTACAAGCCGTTGCCGCTGCCGCTCATGGCGCCCTTTACCTTGTCGGTCACGGTGCCGATGATGGAATCCGTGAGGGTCATTTGCTCGGTCTGGGCGTGGCCCTGGGGCACCGGCGGCGCCAGCTGCGGGATGCCGCCCAGGGGCTGGGCCTTCACCACTTGGAATTCGCCTTTGCCGTCGAGCGAAGGGCCCTGGGTCCAGCGGCCCTGAGGGATGGGGTCGTTGCCGAGGTAGGTGCTCACAAAGGAGTAGTTGAAGCCCTGCACTTCCTCGCTTTGCGGGAAGCTGTTGGGCACGGGCAGGGCGCCTTGCAGGCCGCCGAGCTCCTCAATCACGGCCAGCCATTGGTTTTGGTGCATGGTGTCGCGGGCGATGAGGAAGGCCAGGAAGTCTTTCATGCCGGGGTCGTCGGTGATTTCCCACAGGCGCGTGGCCAGGGTGCGGCCGGTGGCTTCGGCGGCCACGTTGCTGTACATGTCGCCCACCAGGTTGCCGCTGCTCACTATCCAGGAGCCGTTGAAGGGCACGCCTTCGGCATCGAAAGGCATGGCGCCCAGGCCGCCCGAGAGGAATTGGCGTGGGTTCATGCCGCCCAGAATGGCGCCCACCACGTTGTCCTGGGCAATGGCGGCTTCCTGCATGCCCAGCGGCGCACCCTCCAGGTTGAGGGCCACGGCGGTGGCCAGCATTTCGATGTGGGCAATTTCCTCGGTGCCGGTTTCGAGCAGCATGTCGCGGTACTTCTGCGGGCCGCGCGAGTTCCAGGCCTGAAACAGGTACTGCAAACACACGCGCATTTCGCCTTCGATGCCGCCAATGGCCTGCTGCAACAGGCGGGCAAACGTGGGATTGGGCTTCTCGACCCGCACCTTGTACTGGAGTTGTTTGTCGTGATAGAACATAAAACGGAAAGGGAAAAGGGGTTGGGTGACGACCGTGGTTATCCGCGGTCCCTTGGCTATACGCCCTTCTTTCCGTGCGCTGCCGCCTGATAAACCCGTAGTTCAGCGCGTATAAAGCAGTATTTGTGCGCTACGTATTTCTATCATAAACAGGGCAGTAATCAGCGGAGTGGCTCCTCTCGTGGCAATTTCGGTAGTTCACGCAGCGCATTTACGGGTTTGCCGGCCGTTGGCGCGGCGCGGGGGGCCGTATGAAGAGGCCGAAAGCAAGCCGCGCGAGAACAGCGGCCGGTGCCACCGTGCTTTGGTGCAGTGGCGCCTGGCTGTTAACTCCTGGCTGTTAACTCAGTGCGGCCTTTCCTATCCTTATATCATTGCCTGTCTTTTGCCATGTCCGCTGCTTCGTCCCCGCCTTCAGGTACCCCAGACAGCCAGCCGGGCATGGGGCGCGTGGTGGAGCGCAACATTGCGGCGCTGACGGCCCGGCAGCGGCAGGCCGAGCGGCGCAGCGGTTGGTCGACCCGCCTGGCCGATACCATCACCGCGTTTGCGGGCAGCATGACTTTCGTTTGCCTGCACCTGGTGCTATTCGGTGGGTGGGTGCTGTGGAACGTGGGCGCCCTGGGCCTGCGCCCGTTCGACCCTTCTTTCGTGATGCTGGCAATGGAGGCCTCGGTGGAAGCCATTTTCCTGTCAACGTTTGTCCTCATCAGTCAAAACCGCATGGCCGAACAGGCCGACCAACGCGCCGAGCTTGACCTGCAAGTGGGGCTGCTGAGCGAACACGAGATTACCCGTCTGCTGGTGCTGCTGACCGCCGTGGCCCGCAAGCTGGACGTGACCGAAGCCCTCGATGACCCCGAGCTACCGGAGCTTTCGCAGGACGTGCGCCCCGAGAACGTGCTCAACACCATTGAGCGGCACAAAGGCTAGGTGGCTAGGTGGTGAGGTGTGAACTGGTGAGATGGTGAGTTTGATGTTCCATTGGCGCTGTCTGCGCAGTAAAAACATCAAACTCACCACCTCACCAGTTCACACCTCACCACTTACTCCTGCGACAAAATCAGTACCGCGTACGGCGCAATCCCAATGCGGCCGTGCCAGGCGTAGCCGTCGTACTCGCCCTCTTCGGCCTCGGTGCCGAAGCTGTCGAAGTCGCCAAACTCGCCGTCGTAGCCGCGCCAGTCGCTGTTGAAGCGCACTCTCCAGTGGCCCGGGCCGGGCAGGCCGATGGTGTAGGCGTCGTGGGTTTGGTTGGCGAAGTTGGCTACCACCACCGTGGTGTCCCGGGGGCCGCCCTCGGCCCAGCGGGCGAAGGCCACCAGCTTCTCCTCGTCGTTTACATGAAACACGTGGGTGTGCTGCCCGCTCAGGCCGCGCGTGAGGCCGCTAAAGTTGCGGCGCAGCGTGATGAGGTCGCGGTAGAGGTGCACCAGCCCGGCCCGGGTCTCCACGTCGGCCCACACCAGGGGCTCGGCGTCGTTGAACTCGCCCAGCGCCAGGAATTCTTGCCCCTGGAAAAGCATGGGAATGCCCGGCGCGGTGAGCACCAGTCCGGCGCCCAGCACGGTGCGCTTCTTGGAAAAATAGCTGTCGGCCGCGCCGGGCATGATTTCTTCGGCCACGCGGCTCTTGCCGTTGGCCACTTCGTCGTGGCTTTCGGTGTAGATGACGCGGCGGAAGGCGTCGTCGTTGTACGACTCCGAGATGGCCTCGGCCACGGCCCGCATGTTGCGGTCGGCGTCGTGGTGGGCGGTGAGCGCCTCCACAACGGGGTACACAAACGAGCCGTCCCACTGCGAGTCGAAGCCCTGCCCGCCGTCGGCCACGGCGGCGGTGATGCCGGCGTTGCCGCGCATGTCCTCCGCAATGGTGATTTTCCAGGGCATGGTCTGGTCGATTTCCTCGTTAATCCAGCGCATCAGGCTCCAGCCGTCGGGCAGCTCGGCGCCGGGGTCTTCCTCGCCGTTCACGTTGCGGATGAAGGCGATGGCGTCGGCGCGCAGGCCGTCCACGCGGTAGTCCTGCAGCCACATCAGGGCGTTGTCGCGGATGTACTGGCGCACCTCGGGGCGGCCGTAGTCGGGCCGGTTTTCGCCCCAGGGGGTTTTGGCGCGCCAGTCGTTGTAGAAATAGATGCCCCCGCCGTCGTTCTCGTGCCAGCCGTCGAACTGCCACAGGTCCAGGTCGCCGGGGCCGAAGTGGTTGTACACCACGTCGAGCACCACCGCAATGCCGTGCTGGTGGGCCTGCTTCACCAGTTCCTTGAACGCCACGGGTCCGCCGTAGTCGCTTTCGAGGGCAAAGGGGCAGGCGGGGTTGTAGCCCCAGGAGCGGCTGCCGGGAAACTCCGTGGCCGGCAGCAGCTCGATGCAGTTGATGCCCAAATCGCGCAGGTAGGGCAGCTTTTCGGCCACGCTCAGGAAGGTGCCCACGGTGTCGGCATTGGGCGCGTTGAAGGTGCCCACGTGCAGCTCGTAAATCACCAGCTCGTTCCAGGCCGGCATCTGGAAATGGTCGTCGCCCCAGTCAAAGGCCGGGTCGTGCACCACCGAGGCGCCGGCCGAATTGGTCATTTGGCGGGCGTAGGGGTCGTTGCGGTCAAATTCGTGCCCGCCGTTGGTCAGGTGAAACTTGTACTCGTCGCCGGGCTTGGCGCCGGGCACGTCGGTGGCCCAGTAGCCGGCAGCTTCCTGCCGCAGCGGGGCGGCGGCGGCCTGCCAGTCGTTGAAGCTGCCGATGACGGACACCGCTTCGGCGTGCGGGGCCCACACCCGGAACGTGGTGCCGGCGGCGTGGGGCACGGCGCCCATGCCGGGCTGCGGCGGGGCGCTGGGGGCAGCGGCCGAAGCCTTGGCTGCCTTGGTTGAAACAGTTTTAGGTGCTGTTTTGAGAGTTGATGAGGTGCGGGAAGTGGGTTGGGAAGCGGAAGCGTGAGGCATGGATAAAAGACTGACCAACGGCCCAGGCAGCCGAAAATGCGGCGGGTACCAGGCAGCGGTTAGCTCGGCAATACGAAAGTAAACGGCTTTTGGCCACCTGCCCCGGTCGGGGACGGCGCCAAGCGGTTGGGCGGAAGCCGGGCAGACCGCCCAAAGCGGCCCGCCCGGGCAGGTGGCGCGGGCCGGGCGCAACAATTGCCGGTTTTCTGCCGACTTTTCAGGTATGAACACCGCCACGCCACCCGCCGCCGAGGGCCGCACCACCCTCTACCACCGCCGCCACTCCAAGCAGCAATTCGCCAAAACGTTTGGGCACCTGGGCCCGGCGCTGGTGCTGCTCATGGGCATTGGGCCGGTGCTGGCGGGCACCGAGGCCTTTACGCCGCTGCTGGTGCTGGAAGTGCTGGTGGGCGCGGCCTACCTCGTGCTCATGGTGCGCGAGATGCTCCACCTGCGCCACAACCCGTTTCACCGCGAGCCGGTGGCGTGGCTGGAGCTGGCCGCGGCGGGCATTCTGGCCCTCGAA
>DASVTG010000741.1:0-2131 GCA_036387695.1 Hymenobacter sp.
GCGACCGTGCCCGGCAGGGACTTTGTAGTTCGCGCTACTGCCCTCCCAAACCGCGCTGACACAGTACACTACAGCTTATACAGCAGCTTTACCCCTTCTGCCAGCGCGGTGGGCGGGCGGCCCAGCGCCGTGGCCAGGTCGGAGCTGACTTCGGCTTCCTGGCCGTGCTTGATGTCGGTCATGAAGCCAATGGTTCGCTGAATAGCTAGCTCGGGCACCCCGCGCTGCTGCATGCCGGTGGCAAAGGCGGCGGCTTCAACAGGCGCGTACGCCACCGATTTCCCCGATGCTTCCGTCAGGGCGGCGGCCACGTCGTCAAAGAAATACGCCTTGCTGCCGGTAAAATGGTAGGTGCGGTTGTCGCGGTTGCCTTCCAACAGCACGTTGGCAATGGCCTCGCCCATGTCGGCGCGCAGGGCGTAGGAAACCTTGCCCTGGCCCGCGGGTAGGTTGATGCCCGTTTCCAGCACGTTGGAGCCGGTGAAGAGCGGCAGCACGTCCATGTACAGGATGTTGCGGAAGATGATGTAGCCCAGTCCACTCGCCCGGAGGTAGTCTTCCGTCTGAAAATGGCGCACCATCAGCTCGTTGGCAAGGGTGCTGGGGTCTTTCAGCGCGCGGCTGGTGTAAGCCAGGCAGCGCACGCCGGCCCGTTTGGCGGCGTCGATGACGTTGCGGTGCTCCTGCAGGGCCTCCTCGTCTCCGCCGCCCGAGATGAGCAGCACCTGGTCGATGCCCGGCATGGCCCGGTCCAGCGCGGCGAGGTCGCCGTAGCTGCCTACGCGCAGGCTGACGCCCTGCGCTTGCAAGTCGGCGGCTTTGTGCTCGTCGCGCACGAACGCGGCCAGCTGCGCGGCGGCCGTCTTCTGCAGCAGGGTATTGAGTACGGCCCGGCCTAAGTGCCCGGTGGCTCCAGTTATTAAAATCATGAGGGGAATTTTGCGTGAAGAAAGTGTCAAGCAACTTCCGGCGCTACTCGCCGGGCCAGCTGAGGCCGGCAGCAAGTTGGCTGAAGTTGCGACTGCAAAATTCCCCGCCAGGGCCAGCTAGAAGAATGGCGAAAAGGCGGCAATCTGTGGCGAAAAGGCGGCAGACGCGCTTGGCCCCTAAAATCATAAAAGCCGGTTGTCGTCCTGCTTATCTGGCGTCCGCGGAGCCGAAGCAGGCCGCATTCCCTACACGCGGTTTCAGCCCGCCTGCCGGTAGGCCGTGGGCGAAAGGCCGGTGCTGTTTTTGAAAAACCGACTGAAGGCAAACTGGTCGGCAAAATGCAGGCTCGCCGCGACTTGCTGGATGGGCAAGATGGGGTTTTGCAGCAGGGCTTTGGCTTGCAGCACCACGGCTTCGGCTATCCAGTCGCTGGCGGTGCGGCCGGTCACTTCTTTCACCAACTCGGTAAGGTATTTGGGCGTGATGCACAGGGCAGCGGCGTAGAACGTCACGCTGCGCGCGGTGGCGCTGTGCGTCTGGACCAGCTGCCGAAAGGCGGCGGCCAGCTGCTGGCTTCGGGTCCGGCTGGCCGGGAGCGGCGCGGGCTGCTGGTCGTCGTAGAGGGCGCCAATCTCGTAGAGCAGGCTGTTGAGAATGTTCTTCAGGATGTTGTCCCGTTCCGCGCTGGGCGTGTGGTATTTCTGCTGTAGGAAGCGAAAGGAAGCCGCCAGGTTTTCTGCCTGGGAGGCCGAGACCTGGAGCACGTGGGTGGGCGGCTCGACGAAAAAGCAGAGCTTGCCGGTGGCCACGTTGTTCGTGGTGATGAAGTCCTTGGTGAAAAAGATGGACAAGGTTTCGTAGTCGTTGGCGAGGTGCAGCCACTGCTTGATGACGTCCGGCGTGGCCAGTATCAGGCAGTTGGGACCGACGGTGTAGGTTTCCAGATTCGCCTTCAGCTCGGCCGTGCCCCGCAGGCACAGGCTGATTTTATAATAGTCGCCCCGATACGGCCGGTCCAGCGGAATCTTCGGTTTTGCCGGCGCCGCGTAATCGGGAAAGTAGCCCCCCAGGGAGGCGCCATCGGGGCTGGCAAACGCCTGCAGCTGGTAGGTGGGAATGAGCTCGTTCATCGGAAAGGCCGCGCGCTTCAATCAACCAGCACGCCGATGTAGTAGTTGAAGGTGTCCACTTCCAGGTTCTC
>DASVTG010000742.1:0-9801 GCA_036387695.1 Hymenobacter sp.
GCCCCGCGCCTCATTTCTTTCACCGTGAACGCCGGCTTCGGCCGCTCCTTCAACGACCTGGTGAACGGCTACCGCGTGGCCGAAGTGCAGCGCCGCCTCGCCGCGCCCGACGCCCGCCGCTTCACCCTGCTGGGCATCGCCTTTGAGAGCGGCTTCAACTCCAAAACCACCTTCAACCGCATCTTCAAGCAGGTGACCGGAGTGGCCCCGCGGGACTATCAGGCGGAAGGGTAGAAAGCAAAAAGTAATGGGATGGGTGGGGTGTCATCCTTATCCGCCTACCCCCATACCCTATCAAAACGGCCCAAAACCAGATTTGGCACGTCCCACATCCGGTTTTGGAGCGATGGGCAGTGGGCGGGAAGGCCACCTTTGGGTCGTACTTCAAACGCCCCCTCCCATGACCCGTTTCCTGCTGCTGGCCCTGGCTGGCCTGGCCCTCCGCCCGGCCTCAAGCCCCGCCCAAACGGCCCCTGCTCCGGCCCTGCCGGGCACGGCTTGGACCGACCGCACCCGCGCCCTGCCCGACGAACTGCGCCGCCTGCCCGTGGGCCTCACGCTGCGGCACTCGCCCGGCGTAGTCTACCCCGAGCCCAACCCCGCCGTGCCGGGCGGCTACGTGTGGAAGCACAGCACCTCGGTGCGGGCCGAAGACGCCGACCTCGAAATTGTGACCTGCGGCAGCTACATCTGGTACAGCGCCGCCGGCTGGCAAGCCAATCTGCACGAGACCCCAGCGGAATTCGCCGAGCTGTTCAACTGCCCCGGCGGCAAGCTGAAGAAGGGCGTGGCCTACACCTTCGCCAAGAACTACCGCTACGCCGCCAGCGCCAAAAGCCTGTATGGCGGCGATGCCCTGTGGTTTATCATCGCCAAAGACGCGCAAGGCCGCCTCTACAAAGGCTACGGCCTGATAGAAACCGAAGCCGAGCCCAAAGCTTCAAAATAAGCCAGTTCACGACGCCAACCTTTCGCCCACAACCCCATGAAAAAGCTCTTGATTTTCCTGCTGCCTTTCCTCGCCCTGCTGGCTGCCCGCCCGGCCGCCACCACCTACCGCCTCGATGCCGGGGCCAGTACCCTCACCTGGACCGGCCACGCCGAAGCCGGCGCCTGGGCCCCGCACGGCACCATTCGCCTGCGGGAAGGCCGCGTATCGGCGGAAGGCCAAACCGTGCGCGCCGCCCGCGTGGTGGTCGACATGGCCACCATTGCCCACGAAAAAACCGACCTGGCCGAACACCTGCGCGGGGCCGACTTTTTCGAGACCAGCAAGTACCCCACCGCCGTGTTTGAGCTCACCGAATTCAACGGCGGCCGGGCCAAAGGCACCCTCACCCTCAAAGGCGTGACTAAGCCCGTGGCCTTTCCCGTGACCGTGGCCCCGGCGCCCGGGGGCGGCTTGCGCCTGCGCGGCACCGCCACCCTCGACCGCACCCAGTTTGGCATCAACTACAACTCCACGGCCTTCTTCCAAAACCTGGGCAGCTACGCCATCCGCAACGATTTTCAGGTGGCGTTCGACGTGCTGGCGCGCTAAAAGCCAGTCGAACAGAACCAAAAGGCCGTCATGCTGAGCTTGCCGAAGCATCTCTCCCGTGCAAGTGATTCATTTACTCTTGCGGGAGAGATGCTTCGACAAGCTCAGCATGACGGGCTAATGGGCTTCAGATGAGTAGCTAGCGAAACGCAGCCAAGCCGGGGTTGGTGGCCTCGTACCACACGCAGCGCACGCCGTCTTCCACGAATTCGTTGCCCAACTGCAAGCCCACCTTTTCCAGAATGCGGCGCGAGCCCGCGTTTTCGGCATCGGCGTAGGCGCAGATTTGGGGGAGCTGCAAGGTTTGGAAACCGTAGTTGAGCCAGGCTTGGGCGGCCTCGTAGCCGTAGCCCTGCCGCCAGAACGGCGGCCGGTAGCGGTAGCCCAGGTCGTAGAAATTGCGGTGGCCGTTCATCGGGCCCGCCACCAATTTCAGGCCCGCCCAGCCCATGAACTCGCCCGTCTCGCGCAGCACCACGGCCCAGCGCCCAATGCCGTTGGCCAGGTATTGCGCCTGCACAAAGCGGATGGTTGCCAGGCTGTGGGCCGGCTCGGTGGCCAGGTGGCCGCCGATGCCGCCGAGGTAGCGGTGCACGGCCGGGTCGGAGTCGAGGGCAAACATGCCGGCCACATCGGCCTCGGTAAGCGGGCGGAAGTGCAGGCGGGCAGTGTCGAAAGGCTGCATGGCGTGGAGCATGAAAGGAGAAACAGCACGAGTACCCCGAATTTTCAATTCGGCCCGTTGAATGGTCGTTCAACGGGCCGAATTGAAAATTCGGGGTACTCGTGCTGCGTTTTGGGCGGTAACGGCATTGCCACCAAGCGTAAACATAACCCTGCGGCGCCCCGCCGGAATCAAGGTCTTTCGCGCCCGAACGTAACTTTGCCTCATGCCCGCCAAGTCAGCCGCCTCCCCGTACGCCGCCGTTTTCATCGATTTCGAAAACGTTTACTATTTTCTGAAAAACCACTTTCACGACCCGCCCGACCTCAACGACTACGTGCTGGACATCATCTGCTCGCTACGCCAGCAGCTGAGCGAGCGGGGCCTGGACTCGCTCATCAGCTACGCGTATGCCGACTTTGAGCGGATGGCCACCGCCCCGCAAGGCGCCCTCTACCTGATGGGCGTGAGCACCCGCAACGTGCTGGGCACCGACCACAAAAACGCCGCCGACATGCAGCTCTGCATCGACGCGCTGGAGGTGATGTACACGCGGCCCGACATCGGCACGTTCGTGCTCGTGGCCGGCGACCGCGACTACATTCCCGTATTGCAGCATCTGCGCCGGCAGGCCCGGCAGGTGCTGGTGGTGGGCTTTCGCGAGTCGGTATCCGGCGACTTGCTTCAGAACATCGGCGCCGAGCAGTTTATGGATGCCCGCGACCTGCTGGCGCCCGCGCGCATCGAGCAGCTCGAAAAACGCCGCAACGACCGCCAGCGCACCATCGAAGAAGGCCGCCGCCAGCGCGAGCAAAACTTTGGGAGCGGGTCTTCGGCGCCCCCGGCCGCCCCTGACGCAGCTGGTACGCCGAGGGCCGCAAACGAGGGCGTGTCGCGGCCCGTGGTGCCGGCCACACCCAGGGCCGCGCCGGCGCGCATCCCCGAGGAAGTGCCTGATTTTGCACCCGTCCGGCCCCTGACGGGCGAGTTCGAGCGGCGCACGCTGGCCTTCATGCTGGGCGAATTTCAGAAGCTGGAAGCCAAGCAGCAGCGCCGGGTACCCGAGCTGTGGCTGGGCCCGTTCATGCGCCTGCTCACCGACGAGCTGCCCGAGCTGCCCGATTATGAGCGCCGCGACCTGCTCAACAAGCTGCGCGACGCCGGCACCATTCGCATCGAGAAGCGGGAAGGGGAGCCCCACCCGTTTTCGGTCATTGTGGTCAACCACGGCCACCCGGATGTGCAGGCCCTGGCTCACGGCGAAGAGTCGAGTGCGCCGTAGCGCGAACTTTGTAGTTCGCGTCCCCGCGCCATTAAAATCGTTCGAGGACGCGAACTACAAAGTTCGCGCTACATCGCGCTACTTGCCGCGAACCTTTGCGGCTTTTCTGCCATTACCCCAACACTCCTCCCACCACACAAACTTTAGCTGTTGCGCATGACTTACCCCTCTTCTTCCGCTGGCAAAACGCTGTTGGCCAGCGCTTGCCTCGCGCTCAGTTTAGCCGGCCCCATGATGCCTACTTCCAGCCTTGCCCAAACGGCGCCCGCCACCGCTTCGGCCGCCACCAACCCGCTGCTGGCTCCCTGGGCCGGGCCCTACGGCGGCGTGCCGGCTTTCGACAAAGTGAAAGTCGACCAGTTCAAGCCCGCGTTGGAAGCGGCGATGGCCGAAAACCTGCGCGAAATAGAAGCCATTGCCGGCAACAAGCAGGCCGCCACGTTCGACAACACCATTGCCGCGCTGGAGCGGGCCGGCCAGCGGCTCGACGAGGTGCAAACCGTGTACGGCATCTGGTCGGGCACGCTGAGCAGCCCGGACGTGCAGGCCATTCAGCGCGAAATGGCGCCGCGCATGGCGGCTTTCTCGGACCAAATCAATCAGAACGAGGCGCTGTTCAAGCGCATCGAGGCGGTGTATACTTCGCCCGACAAGAAGAAGCTCACGCCGGAGCAGCAGCGCCTGGCGTTTGTGTACTACAACAATTTCGTGCGTGCCGGCGCCAAGCTCGACGCCAAGGCCAAAACCCGCCTGTCGGAAATCAACCAGCAGCTGGCGGGCCTGTTCACGCGCTTTTCGCAGAACGTGCTGGCCGACGAAACCGACTCCGTGCTGGTGCTCAAAACGCCCGCTGACTTGGCCGGGCTGCCGGCTTCCCTGCGCGACGACGCGGCCAACACCGCCACGGCCCGCAAGCTCACGGCCGCGGGCGTCATCACCAACACCCGCTCCAGCATCGAGCCGTTCCTGACTTACTCCGACCAGCGTAAGCTGCGCGAGAAGGCCTGGCGCATGTTTTACAACCGCGGCGACAACGGCGGGGCCCGCGACAACAACGCCATCATCACCGACATCCTGCAGCTGCGCGCCGAGCGGGCCAAGCTGCTGGGCTACAAGACTCACGCCCACTGGCGCCTGGACAACACCATGGCCAAAACGCCCGAAGCCGCCATGCAGCTGATGGAGCAGGTGTGGACGCCCGCCGTGGCCCGCGTGAAGCAGGAAGTGGCCGACATGCAGGCCCTGGCCCGCAAAGAAGGCGCCGACGCCACCTTCAAAATAGAGCCCTGGGACTACCGCTACTACGCCGAAAAAGTGCGCAAAGCCCGCTACGACCTCGACCAGAACGAGGTGAAGCAGTACCTGCAGCTCGACAAAATGCGCGAAGGCATGTTCTGGGTGGCCGGCGAGCTGTTCAACTTCACCTTCTCGCCCGTCACCGACGTGCCCGTGTACCACCCCGACGTGAAGGTGTGGGAAATCAAGGACAAAACCACCGGCAAGCACGTGGGCCTGTGGTACTTCGACCCCTACGCCCGCCCCGGCAAACGCTCCGGCGCCTGGATGAACGCCTAC
The DNA here is from genome assembly GCA_036387695.1 of Hymenobacter sp. GTDB lineage: Bacteria > Bacteroidota > Bacteroidia > Cytophagales > Hymenobacteraceae > Hymenobacter. The sequence goes on from DASVTG010000742.1 coordinate 5,062, forward strand.
CGCAGCCAGCAGCGCATGGACGGCCAAGCCGTCACCACCATCGTCTCGAACAACTCCAACTTCGTGAAAGGCAAGGAAGGCCAGCCCGTGCTCATCTCCTGGACCGACGCCACCACGCTGTTCCACGAGTTCGGCCACGCCTTGCACGGCCTCTCTTCCAACGTGACCTACCCGACGCTCTCGGGCACCAGCGTGGTGCGCGACTACGTGGAGTTTCCCTCGCAGCTGCTGGAAAACTGGCTGCCCACGCCCCAGGTGCTTCAGCGCTTCGCCGTGCACTACCAGACTGGCAAGCCCATCCCGCAGGCTTTGGTGGACCGCATCGAGAAGGCTTCCACGTTCAATCAAGGCTTTGAAACCACCGAATTCTTGGCTAGCGCGCTGATTGACATGAAACTGCACCTGGCGGGCAGCCAGAAAATCGACGCTGACAAGTTTGAGCGCGAAACCCTGGCCCAGATGGGCATGCCCCGCGAAATTGTGATGCGCCACCGCACGCCGCAGTTCTCGCACGTTTTCTCGTCGGATGGCTACTCGGCGGGCTACTACAGCTACTTGTGGTCGGTGGTGCTGGCGGCCGATGCCTACAGCGCCTTCACCGAAGCCGGCGGGCCCTACGACAAAGCCGTGGGCCAGCGCCTGACCAAAAACGTTTTCTCGGTGGGCAACACCGTGGACCCGGCCGATGCCTACCGCGCCTTCCGCGGCCGCGACCCCAAAATCGACGCCCTGATGCGCGAGCGTGGCTTCCCGATGACGGTTAAAAAGACCAGCGCGGTGCCGGTCAAGAAAGCGGCGGGCAAGAAAAGCTAGGGCCGGCAAGCCACGCTGCCTAACCCCTGAGAAATAGAAAAGTTTGGCTCGACAGTGTTTAATTGCAAATGCCAAAATATTGTACGTCCGTGAGTTAACAACTGTAGGCGGGCTGGGTTGATAGGTCATCATTCCACAATTTAACCTACCCCACACCATGGAAAATTCTCAATCGCAGGGCACCCAAGGCACCAGCCAGCTCGACGCCACCCTCAACGCCCTGCAAGGCGGCCTGGCCAACGCGGCCGGGGCCGCCGGCCCCAACATCGCCGGCTGGATTAAAACCCTGCAAGGCAACCCGCAATTCTCGGGCATCAGCTCGGAGCTGCAAAACCTGCACGACGCGCTAGGCAGCGGTGCCAGCGACACCGGCGCCCTGGCCCAAAGCCTGAACACCTTGGGCGAGCACACCACCAAGGCCGCCGATTCGGCCACGCCCGATGCCCAAGCCAAGCTCCGCGAGCTGGGCCAGGCCCTGAGCTCGGCCGCCGGCCAGCTGCGCGGCTAGGCTGCAACAGCCTGCGTCAGTGAAAAACGGCTGCTATCCGCAAGGGTAGCAGCCGTTTTTGTTGCGCCTTTCCGCGGCGCGGCATAGCCAACCCTGGTGTTTGAAATAGCTGGTTTAGGTTGGCAGGCGCAGCCCTGCCTAACCTTTCCCAAAGGTTGGCAGTAAAGCCTGGGGTCTTTCCATCCAACCTTTCCACCATGTCCAGATTCAATCCGGCCTCGTCCAACCAGTCCCTCGAAGATGCCATCCAAGCCGTACAAGGCGACCTGACCGCCGCGCCCGCCGCCAGCCAGCTTGACAGCTGGATGCGCCTGCTCGACGGCGACGGAACCGGCGCCCAAGGCGCCATGCTGCTCGAACTGACCAACCTGAAAAACTACATCAAGCAAGGCGACGTGGCCAACATCAGCCACTCGCTCCGCAGCCTGGGCCAGCTCACCACCAAAGCCGCCACCGAGGCCGACGTGGACGAGGAAATCAGCAGCAAGCTAACCCGCCTGGGCGAGGCGCTGCTGGCGGCCAGCACCACGGTAGTAGGGTAGGGGCGTTTGGCCCCGGCGCGGCCACCAAACGGCTCCGGCCGTTGGCTTTTTGCCTGCCCGGCTGCGTACCTTCGTGCCCGCAAGCCCTGGCTTAGCGGCTCCGCTTGCCGGGGGCGCGGCGCGGATGGGCCGATTTTTCATCTCCTCTAAATCCTCTTATGAGCTTTATTTCCCAAGTTGAATCCAGCATCCAAACCATTTTCGCCGCCATTGGCAACGGTTTCCAGATGGACCCCGGCGCGGGCTTCAACCAGATTGATAACTGGATTCAGCACCTGCGCTCCATCGACCAGCCGGTGCTACGCCCCGTGGTAACCGAGCTGGAAACACTGCGTCGCCACATTGAGGGCAACAACCCCACGGGCATGGCCCAGGCTTTCCAGAACCTGGGCGAGCTCACCGCCCAGTCGGCCCTCACCACCCACAGCTTCAGCGGCGAAGGCGACAAAGCCCGCGAAATCAGCCAGAAGCTGATTGCCGCCGCCGGCAACCTGCGCCTGCTGGCCAAAGCGCCAACGCAACACTAGTTTAAGTTAAAAGTTGAGAGTTAAAAGTGAAAAGGCCCGTCCGGTAACTCCAGACGGGCCTTTTCACTTTTAACTCTCAACTTTTAACTTCTAATACCCCAAAGCGGTGTCGTCGCCGCGCGGGTCGGCGCCGCCTTCCAGGGTGCCGTCGGGCAGCACGTGGATGATGTCGAGCCGGCCCCAGGGCAGGCGCGGCGCGGGGTGGTAGCCGCGGGCGCGCAGGGTGTCTTGGGCGGCGGGCAGCAAAGCCCCGGCCTCCACGTCGAGAACGTCGGGCAGCCACTGGTGGTGCAGGCGCGGGGCCGTCACCACTTGCTGGGCGTTCAGGCCATAGTCCACAATGCCCAGGATGGACTGCAACACGCTGGTGATGATGGTGCTGCCGCCGGGCGTGCCCGTCACGAGCGTCACCTTGCCGTTGCGGGTGAGGATGGTGGGCGTCATGCTGCTGAGCATGCGCTTGCCGGGCCCGATGGCGTTGGCCGTGCCGCCCACCAGGCCGTAGGCGTTGGGCACGCCGGGCTTCGCGCTGAAGTCATCCATCTCGTTGTTAAGCAGAAAGCCGGCGCCGGGAACCACCACGCGGCTGCCGTAGGCGCCGTTGAGGGTGGTGGTGCAGCTCACGGCGTTGCCGAGGGCATCGACGATGCTGTAGTGGGTGGTTTCGTCGCTTTCGTAGCCGGGCAGGCCGGCGCCGGCGGCCAGCGCCGCGCTGGCCGTGGCCCGGCCATTGGGGCGCATGGAGGCGGCCCGCTGCCGGTTGTAGTCCACGTCGAGCAGCTTTTGAGTGGGCACGTAGCCGAAGTCCGGGTCGCCGAGGTAGGTGGCGCGGTCGGCGTAGGCGCGCCGTTCGGCCTCCGTGATGTAGTGCACGGCCAGGGGCGTGTGGTAGCCGGCCTGGGCCAGGTCCACGGGCTCCAGCATTTGCAGCATTTGCAGCAGGGCCACGCCGCCCGCGCTGGGCGGGGGCATGGTGATGACGTCGTAGTCGCGGTAGCGGCCGCGCAGGGGCTCGCGCCATTTGGCCCGGTAGCCGTCCAGGTCGGCCTGGCTGATGAGGCCGCCGCCGCGCTTCATTTCGGCCAGCAGCAGGCGGGCGGTTTCGCCTTTGTAGAAACCGGCGCGGCCCTGGTCGCGGACGCGGGTGAGGGTGCGGGCCAGCTCGGGCAGGCGCAGGGTGTCGCCGGCTTGCCACTCGCCGCCACTGGGGCGCACGTAGGCCGGGGTGCTGCCGGGGTTGTACTTCTTAAAATCGGCTTGGGCGCGGTTGAGGCCCGCGGCTTCTTTTGCGGTGAGCGGAAAGCCCCGGGTTGCCAAGGCCACGGCGGGCTGCAGCAGCGAGGGCCACGACAGCTTGCCGAGTTGCTTGTGCAGCGCCGCCATGCCGGCCACCGTGCCGGGCGTGCCCACGGCCAGCGGGCCGGCGGTGCTCAGGCCCTCCACCAGGTTGCCCTGGCGGTCGAGGTACATGTCGCGGTTAGCCTTGGCGGGGGCGGTTTCGCGGAAGTCGAGGCTGCCGGCCGAGCCGTTGCGGTCGCGGTAGAGCAGGAAGCCGCCGCCGCCGATGTTGCCGGCCACGGGCAGGGCCACGGCCAGGGCAAACTGCACGGCCACGGCCGCGTCGTAGGCGTTGCCGCCGCGCTGCAATATCAGGGTCCCTATTTTTGAAGCCTCGGGGTGGGCCGACACCACCATGGCGTAACGGGCCAGCTTGGGCGCCGCGGCCCGGGGCGGTGGGGTGGCCAGCGACCCTTCGAAGGCGCGCGACGTAGACGTAACGGGTCGCTCGGCCGAGCAAGCCAGCAATAGCGCTAACGGAATAGTAAGTAGACGTTTTATCATCGAACAAAATAACGGCAAGAATGCGCGTGGACAATGAAGAATTGGGAAGGAGCAGCGAAGAATTATCGTCCGAATAAATCCTCCTTCTCCATTGCTCCTTCTTCCTTAAGCAGCGCGTTACTTTTGGCGTAAACCTTCCTTCCCCATGGCCAAGTCGAAATCCTCCGTTCCCGCTGCTCCCCAGGCCCCCCGCCGGCCCTCGCTGGCCCTGGCCAAAAACGACGTGTGGCTGATTCCCTACGAGCCGGTGCTGCTCCAGCGGCAGGCCCGGTTGCGAGCGCGCCTGGCGGAAATTGAGCAGCACCACGGCTCGCTGCTGAACTACGCCACCGCCCACCAGCAGCTCGGCCTGAACCACGACGCCGGCCGCGGCGGCTACGTGTACTGCGAGTGGGCGCCCGGCGCCGAGGCCCTGTTTCTGATTGGCGATTTCAACGGCTGGGACCGGCAGGCCAACCCGCTGCAACGGCTGGAGTACGGCGTGTGGGAAGCGTTTTTGCCCGACGCC
>DASVTG010000743.1:0-10147 GCA_036387695.1 Hymenobacter sp.
CCCAGGTGGCGGCCCCGGCCCTTTCGGCCGTGCCGTTTTTCCAGAAGGGGCTTTGCACCACGTAGTTTCCATTGGGCAGGGCGTTGACGGCGTAGAAGCTCACCTGGTCGCCGGCGTGGGTGCCCACCAGCGAGTTGGCGGCGCTCACCACGGCCCCGGCCGGCCCGTTGCCCGGCTGCCAGGTGGCGGCCCCGGCGTCGGGGGCCGCGCCGTTGTCCCACTGGCTGCTGGCCACCACGTAGCTGCCGCTGCGCAGGGGCGTCAGGCCCTCGGCGCTCACGTGGTCGTTGGCGGTGCTGCCCACCAGCGAGTTGGCGGCGCTCACCGCGCCGGCCGCGCCGGCCGTGGCGCTGCCCCAGGTCACGGCCCCGGCGCGGGGGGCGGCCGCGCCGTTGCCCCAGTCGGGGCTGCGCACCGCAAAGTTGCCGTCGGCCAGCAGCACCACGCCGCCGCTGCCCACTTGGTCGCCGGCCGTGCTGCCGGTGAGGGTGCTGATAACGGCGTTGGTGGTGCCATTGTAGAGGTACACGGCCCCCACGTCGGCCACGGCGCCCGCGTCAAACAAGGGGTCGGCGACGACAAAGTTGCCGTTGGGCAGCACCGTGACCGTGCTGCCGAATGCGCCGGAACCGGCCGGGCCGGGCAACACGGTGGGTTGGGCGAGGGCGGCCGGGGCCGCGCCCAGCAGGCCCGCGAGCACGGCCAGCCCGCGCAGCCGGCCCGGGGAGAAGGCTTGCCTGAAGTAGGATTGTTGCATGAGGGAGGAGGGACCGGCCGGCATGGGCTGGCTGGCCGGTCAAAGTTACGGCTCCACGCTCCGCCCGGTTTACTCCACCGTCAGCCTCAACGCCTTATTGCCCGTGCGCACCACGTATACGCTCGCCATAGTGCCAGCCGGCAGCACCAGCGCGGCCGTGCCGATGCGGGCAAATGCCACCCCATCCGCGCTGCGCTCTACCCCAAACTGCTGGCTGTTCTTCTCCGAAGCCGTGGCCCAGGCCGGGCGCACGGCGGCGGGGCCGGCGGCCGTGAAGGCCGTCAGCTCCACTGATGGCGGGCTGCTGCCGTCCAGCGGTCCAGCGCGAAAAGTTGCCGCTGCCGCCCAGGCTGGCGGGGTCGGTGGCGGGCTGGAGGCCGCTTTCCGCTTCCCGTCCGAAACGCTCCTTTTTGGTGCGCGGTAGTGGCTGGGCCGACGCCCACGCCGCTCGGCGGAGCGGTTGCGGAAGTGAGGGCCGAGCCGCTGGTCCATCCCCTCAGCCACCGCTGCCTGCGCGCGAGCGGCTCGGGGCCGCTCAGGCGGGGCATCATGGTGTCGGTGGTAAAAAAGTCAACGGACGCTTCGCGGCTCAGCAGTTCCAGTTTACTCAAACGGTCGTGGCTGTTGCAGAAGTCTCCCGGTCGTTCAAAGCCAACGTAGGCGAGCCATTACCAGCATAAAAAATGCCTATTGGATAGCCTTTCCGGCGTAAATCGGCTCGCTGAGCCCCAGCCAAACAGAACAGCAGCGAGTTCTGCAACAGCCACGAGCCTAATGCTAAACGAGGTATTGCCAGTTGGTCAATGGTTGAAGCAAAGCATTACCGTAGGAAAAACAAGCTAGCCTCGCGGTACTTGAACCGCGGTTTCTGAGTCAATCCGGAATGATGATAGTTGAAGCCGCAGTAGGTACGAGGTATTGAGCTAATGCCAGTTGAGCTTCTTCCTGGCCGGCCAATGCGCCGCGAGGGAATAATTTTGGTTGGAGGATACTCCCGCCCGCCTCTGCCTGCGCGTTGTGGCGAGGGTTGCCAGCCGGGCCTGGTCAACGGCAAGGGATACAAGGAGGAAAAGCAGGTGGTAAAGGCTGCCATGCCCGGTACTTCATTCGCCGAAATACCAGGTGCCGGAAGACGCTAGAAACGCGGCTCACGATAGCGCTGATAGCAAATTCGCAGCCCAATAATACCTCTTTGCGCAGGCGGTAGCGCCACGACGGAGTAGTAGCAGGGCTGGACAATGTAGTAGCAGGGCTGGACAATCGTAAAAAGCGGTTGTTTGTAGAACTGGTTAAACGCCTTTGTGACGAATTCTCAGTACACATTGACTGTCATTGAAGATGATATACCGGCTGGTGACGAACCATACGGGGCTTTTCGGAGAGGATGCATAATACTTAGAGCGTGTGATAGCTCCGACGAAGGAAAGCTATTTGAGACCTCTTTTTAAGGCGAACGCAAACGGACCGGGAACGCATGGTTTCCGGTCCGTTTGCGTTAGTAACGCCCTTTTTGTCATAGTCCTGCGCCGCTGAGTCTGAGTATCCGGTAGGCCGCTAGTAGCTCTGATTGCGAATTGTTAGATACGGATGTTAAATGAAAAGCCCCGGCCGGTTAGGTCGGGGCTTTTTGTTAGAACCGAAGTTGCCAGGCTATTTATGAATTAGCGGCTCAACCTTTTTTTCGCTGTTATGACAGATTCGGATGGCGCAGCCCACCTTTGCGCTGCCGTTTCTCCTCCAGGCCGTTCTTGTAGCCTCAATGCTTGAAAGCAGCGCTACTCAACGACAATTTTCTTGCTGAAAGACTTTTGTGCATTGTAGACCCGCACCACATAGGGCTGGCCGGGTTTCAGGGCCGCGCCCGTGAGCATGCGGTGGTGCGACGGGGCCTGCACGCTGCGCACGTCCACAACTTTGCCCAGCAGGTCCGTGATTTCGATGACGACTTCGCTGGTGCCGAAAGCGCCCAAGTCCAGCGTAAAGGACTCGTGGGCTGGAACAGGGTACAGCGCGACGCCTTCATTGGCAACTTTACCGGTTTCAGAAGCCAAAGCGGTGCGGGCCGCCGCGCCCTTCGTCGGAATCAGGATGTTGTCGACGTTGATGTGGCCAAAGTTGCCGGTGGCGTTGTCCACCACTTTCAGGTAGCAGGTGGTGTTGACGTAGGCGCGGGCATCCAGCACTTTGGGGGCGTACGTTTCATCGTTGAGGCCGGTGGTTTTCATCAATACCACGTTGTCGGAGGCTCGCACCAGGGCCACGTAGATGTTGGCCAGGTCGTTGGCGCCGCCTTGCAGGTAGCTGATGCGGCCGTCGCCGCCCAAGATGAAATTGGGCGTCTGCATGCTGCCGGTTTCGGCATCGCCGCCGGCGGCGTAGCCCCACACGTGGCGCAGGCCTTCCTGGTTGAACGGCCCCCACCAACCCGAACTGGTGGTGACAATGTCGCCGGGGCTAAAAGCGAGGCCACTCAAGATGAGGTCGCTGAAGTTGCCCGCCTCAAAGTTGTACTGCTTGTAGGTGGTGGGCGCGGCGGCCGTGACGGTGAGGGCCGAATTGGCGATGAGCCCGCCGCTTTGCGTGGTGGCCCGGATGGTGGCCGTGCCCACGGTTTTGGCCGTGACGAGGCCGGCGGCATCCACGGCGGCCACGGTGGTGTTGGTCGAGGTCCAGTTTACTTTGTTGTTGGTGGCGTCGGCGGGCGCCACCGTGGCGTAGAGCAGGGTTTGCTCGTTCACCGCCAGCCGGACGGTGCTGCGGTCCACGCTCACGCCGGTCACCGGCTTGCTGACGGGTATCTGGATGTCATCCAGGTTGAGGTGGCCAAAGCCGGCGGTGGAATTATCCACGGCCTTGAAGTAGCAGGTGGTGCCGATGGCGCCTGAACCATCCAGGGTAATGCGCGTGTACGCTTCGTTGTTAGCACCTGTTGCCTGGGCAATGACGGCACCGGTAGACGCATTCACGAGGGCCACGTAGAGGTTGGCGGCGTCGTTGCCGCCCCCGAGTAACAGGTTCACCTTGCCATCGCCGCCCAGTACGAAGTTGGGCGTTTGCAGGGTGCCGGTTTCCGGGTCGCCGCCGGCCGCGAAGCTCCACATGTGGCGCTGGCCCTGCTGCTTGAAAGGGCCCCACCAGCCGCTGTTTGTCGTGACAATGTCGCCGGGGCTGAAGGCCAGGCCGCTCAGAATCAAGTCGCTGAAATTGCCGGCTTCGAAGTCGTAGCGCAGGTAGGTTTTGCGGTTGGCGCCCGCGCTGAGGTCGGGCGTCGAGCGGCTCATTTTCCAGCCTTCTACCGAGGAGAATTTGGTGGTACCACCCGCCGAGAACAGCTCCACGCCCTCGCTCAGGTTCTGCGTGGGGTAGATGCGATTGGAGAAAGCGGCCGCGTCGTTGATGAACACGTCGATGATGGAGCCGTCGGTGAACACCTGAAACTTGTAGGGCTTGCCAAAAGCCTTGGCGTCGTAGGCACCCGAGTAAAGGCCTTTTTCTTCGACGTTGGTGGCCAGGGAGGAGTTGGTTTTGTCCAGAAACACCTTCTTTAACTGCGTGTCGTAGTACAAGGCCACGTACTCGTTGCGGGTGGGTGAGACGCGCAGGTTCAGGCCGTACTTGGTGCCCGTGGCGGTGGTGTCCACGTAGGCCACGATTTCGGCGTTTTTGCCGGTTCCGGCGCTCACGGCCGTGGTAGCGGTCACGCTCACGTCGGTGAGCTTTTGGTAGGTGCCGGCGGTGCGGAGGTTGGCTTGGTCGGCCAGCGGTTTCTGGCCCATGGTTTTGCCATCGGGCAGCAGGTGCCAGGTGCGGGGCAGGCTGAACAGGTGGGCAAAGCCGGCCGCGAGCTGGGCCTGCGAGCTACGCCGCTCGTCGACAATGCCGATGCCGACGAGGTTGCCGTTGTAGTCGCGCTCGGTGGTGGGGGAGAGGTGGCCGTGAATCAGGTCCAGCAGCTTGGGCTGGGCGTAATCGGGCGTGAATTGGCCGTTGACAAACGTGCCCACCCAGTACACGGCGCGGGTAAAGAGCGGGCCACCGCGGCTCACGTTGCCGCCGATGGGCGAGGCCGTCAGCACGTACTTGCCGCCGCCCAACGACTCAAACGCCGGCATTTCCCAAATGGCCGAGCCTATGTCCATCGAGCTGTAGGGCACCGTGGAAAAGGTGGGCTGGTAGGTCCAGTTCTGCAAGTCGGTGGAGGTATAGTAGAGCAGGCCGCCGCCGGTGCTCAGAGCCGCGCCCACCAGCATGCGCCAGGTGCTGCCGTCCTTCCACACGAAGGGGTCGCGCAGGTCGTTGGCGTTTTCTTTGGCGATAACGGGCCCGCTTTTCTTCCAGAACTCCAGGTTGCTGTCGGTGCTCGTGGCCACGGCGATGCCCGGATTGTAGGCGCTGGAGTGGTTCACGTTGGTGTAAAAGGCGTGGGCCGTGTTGCCGTCCATCACCACGTCGCCCGACCAGATGCCCTTCATGTCGTAGCCCGACGTGGCCGACCAGTTCAGCTCGGGCCACAGCGCGTCCTTCACATTGCGCCAATTTACCAGGTCGTTGCTCACCAGGTGCCCCCAGTGCATCTGCGTTTTGAACGGGCCGTTGGGCGTGCGCTGGTAATACATGTGGTACTGCCCGTTGTGCTTGACCAGCCCGTGCGGCTCGTTGGTCCAGTTGGCTGGCGGAATAGGATGGTAAATGGGGTATTGGTAGTCACCTGAGAACCGAGCTATTGGCACTACCAGCGACGATTCTCCCAGGCTGGCGGCCGCGCTGGCCGCGGTCTGGTTGCGCGTCAGCACGTTGGCTGGCCCCGCTCGCCGGTGTTGGCATACGTCACGCCGGCGTAGTTGTCCTTGCCAAAATCCACCCACTTGGTTTTGGTGCTGCTGGGCGTGAAGGTCTTGCCATCGAAGTTGCCTACGAAATACTGCGTGGCCGAGCCGCCGTTGGGCCCGCCGGGGTTGATGCTCACCAACAATACCCACTGGCGCTGGCCATCCAGGGTCAACGGAAACAGGTCGGGGCACTCCCACACGCCGCCGTGGGCGCCCAGCTTTTCGCCAAACTCGCTTTCCCGTCCTGGTACACCAACTCCAGCTCGGGGTGCAGCGACAGTTCCCGCCGCATGCCGCTGAGCATGGTTTGCCGCCACAGGTCCCCGCCGGTGCACTGCGAAAAGCCAATGCGATAGGTTTTAGCGCGCTCCGGTGCGTGGCACGAGGTAGCGAACAAGCCCAGCAACAAAGCCAGGGCTGCAGCGCGCAACGTCGGAAGACAAGTAAAAACCACAGGCATCAGGCAAACAAACGGTGAATGAACCGCACAATTTCGGTAAAAAATGCATAGCTGCTCTAGGACGCATCATAATCAATTGCTTTCACCGAACCAGTGCGCACGTCAAGCGGCTGGTTATGCACAACGGTAGAATCTGGGCGTGGTGTTTGGCCAGCGAGGCCTTCGAAAACTTTGCTTAAAAGGCCCAAAAGCGCAGCCTGCGCCTTTTTATTGCATGGCTGCACCGCTCGACAAATGTGCTTCCAGCGCTTCCGGCAGCCACGAGCTAGGCTCCCAAGCTAAGGTTTTGAGCGCTTTTCTGAGGGATTTTTCGAACAGCTCTTCACCTCTAAGAAACCAGGATTTAATTTTTTTGGGCACAACATTATTGGCGGCTCACTGAGCGGCGCTACCAACGCCCCGCGCGGGGCTCGCAAAAAACGGCGGGGTACCTGCTTAAATAGCCCAGTGGCTTCTTCCAACTGGATTTTGAGGTGACCTTTGGGGTTCATTAGCCAAGAGCCCCTCGGGATGAACGCAACGGAGCAAGAAGAACGAGAATACCTGGAAGTCATCAAGGAGCAGCTGGCGCTGGCCATCCGGCGGGGCGACGACGCCGTCAAGCAGTTCTCCAACGAACTCCGCGAGAAGAAGGAGTACCTCCACGAGCACCAGTCCGGCCTGGACGACGCCGACATGGTGGCCGCCGGCCAGTCCATCGACCGCATGGCCTTCACGGGCGAGGCCGCCGTGGCCCGGAAGCGCAAACTCCTCAAGCTGGCGCAATCCCCCTACTTTGGCCGCATTGATTTTGCCTCCCGGGGCCGGGCCGCCACGCCGGTATACATCGGGGTGCACTCCTTCATGGACGAGCGGCAGCGCCAGGGGCTGATTTACGATTGGCGGGCCCCCATCTCGTCCCTGTTCTACGACTACGAGCTGGGCGAAGCTTCCTTCACCAGCCCCGCGGGGGTGATGCACGGCACCATCGAGCTCAAGCGGCAATACAAAATCCGGGACGGGCGGATGGAGTTCATGCTCGAAAACGACGTGAACATTCACGACGACGTGCTGCAGCGCGAGCTGGCCAAGTCCTCCGACGACAAGATGAAGAACATCGTCGCGACCATCCAGCGGGACCAGAACGCGGTGATTCGCAACGAGACCGCGCCGGTAATGGTCATCCAGGGGGTGGCCGGCTCGGGCAAAACCTCGATTGCCCTGCACCGCATTGCGTTTCTGCTGTACCGCTACCGGGAAAGCATCAGGGCCCAGGACGTGCTCATCATCTCGCCCAACAAGGTCTTCGCCGACTACATTTCCAACGTGCTGCCCGAGCTGGGGGAAGAGCACCTCCCCGAGCTGGGCATGGAGGAGCTGGCGGCCGACTTGCTCGAAAACAAGCACCCGTTCCAGACCTTCTTCGAGCAGGTGTCCGCGCTGCTGGAGCGCCACGACGCCGCGTTCATCGAGCGCATCCGGTTTAAGTCGTCGTTTGAGTTTCTCAGCCAGCTGAACCAGTACCTGCTGCACGTGGAGAACAACTACTTCACCGGAACCGAGCTGCGGGTGGGCCGCACCGTGGTTCCCTTGCCGTTTATTCAGGAGCGGTTCAAGGCCTACCACCGGGTTCCCCTCCTGAAGCGATTCCCGCTGGTGGCCGAGGCCGTCCGGACCTACGTGCGGGACGCCACCCGCCGCAAGCTCACGGGGCAGGAGAAAGCGGCCATCGGGGAGGGCATTCCGCGCATGTTCAGGTTTCACCAGGTGCTGGACTTCTACCGGGACTTTTACCGCTGGATGGGCAAACCCGAGCTGTTGAGGATGGACCAGCGCGTGGGGTTGGAATACGCGGACGTTTTCGCTTTGATTTACCTGCGCATCCGGTTGGAAGGCATCACCGCCTACGACCACGTCAAGCACTTGCTGGTGGACGAGATGCAGGATTACACGCCCGTGCAGTACGCCGTGTTGTCCCGGGTGTTCAGCTGCCGCAAAACCATTCTGGGCGACGTGAGCCAGACGGTGAATCCGTACAGTGCGTCCTCGGCCGAAACCATCGAGCGGGTTTTCCCCCAGGCCGAGGTGGTGAAGCTGTACCGCAGCTACCGCTCGACCGTCGAGATTACGGCCTTCGCGCAGCGCATCACCCCAAACCCCCACATCATCCCGCTGGAGCGGCACGGGCCGGAACCCGTGGTGGCGCCCTTTGCCAGCCAAAGCGAAGAGCTCCAGGCCATCCAACGGCTGGCGACGACCTCCCAACGCTCCGGGCAACATTCCGTGGGCATTATCTGCAAAACCCTCCGGCAAGCCGAGCGGGTGCATCAGGCCCTGCAAGCTCCCGGCGTTCATTTGCTCACGGCCGAGTCCACCACCTTCAAAGAAGGCGTGATTATCACCACGGCTCATCTGGCGAAAGGACTGGAATTTGATGCCGTCATCGTGCCCTTTGCCTCCGCGCGCGACTACAAAACGGAGGTAGACAGGAGCATGCTCTACGTTGCGTGCACCCGGGCCATGCACCAGCTCACGCTGACGCATTCCGGTGAGGTCACGACGTTCTTATCGGCTTAACGCGCGGCGTCGAATTAGAGCAGTTTCCAGGTTCGAGTACGCTTTTGGAAGAAGTTAAAAGTTGAGAGTTAAAAGGTAAAACGCATACCTCTTGATTTTTAACTCTCAACTTTTAACTTTTAACTCAGTACACCACCCTGAAAATTGCTTTGGCTTTCTTCGAGCCCGCAGGATGGCCAGGGCTTTTGTCTTCGCCAGGCTTTCCCACGGCTCCTAAAACCGGCCCGCCGCCCAGCGGCGTTCTGACGATGCGCTTGACGAGTTGGTTGCGTGGCGTGGGGTGCGGTAGATGGCGGCATCGGCCGCTTGGCCCGTTTTCTTGTGGCCCTTGCCAGTCCCCTCGCAGTAGGTGAGCAGCTTGCTCTTGGCTGAAAACACCCGCAGCCACGGCCAAGGCAGCCGCAGCGGGCATGGCTGTTTGTGTAGGGGCCGCCGGTTCTAAAAAGGCTTTCCCGGTGACGGTTTCCAAGAATCCACAAGCGGGGTTTTCAGACAACTGCCAACAAAATTCTTTCGTGGGCTTCCAACCTCGTCCGCAACCTTTCCGGCGGCTTGCCCGAAAGAGGTACTGGCCAGTGGCTATACCAGCCTGGCTTTCACTGTGTACCTTATTGCCATGAGTCACCCCAACAGTCCTCGCGTTACCCCCGGCTCTGCCGCCGCCACTGCCTTGTCTCAGGCCGGCGACGAGCAGGCCCAGCCCACTACTGCCCCGGATACCGACTCCGCTTCATCCACGAGCAGCAGCCCCGCCGCGTTGGTGTCGCAGGCCCAGCAATGGCTGCAAAACGTTCGCCTGCCCGCTTCGCTCCAGCAAGTGCCCGAGCCGCTCAAGCGCCTGGCCACCCAAACCGGCAACGGCTGGCGCCAGCTCTCCACCGTTCAGAAAGTGGTGGGCGGCGCCGTGCTGGCCACCGGCGCCTGGTACTTGCTGCGCCCCGGTAAGGCCGCCTCGCGGCGCCGGGAGGCCAACCCTGTCGGCACCCTTCACGAGCTGTTGCTTTTCGTGAATGACCGCGTGGAAGGGTACCGCCGCGCGGCCCGCGAAAGCCAAGACGCCGACTTGCGCAACTACTACGAGGAACTCGCCGGCCAGAGCCAGCAATTCGCCATTCGCCTCAACGGCTACCTGCGCGTGCAGCAAAGCGACCCCGAAACCGGCACCACTCTCAAAGGCAAGCTCTACCGCGGGTGGATGGAAGCCAAGGCGGCCATCACCGGCTACAGCGAAACGGCCGTGCTCGGCTCCAACGTCTTCGGCGAAGAATGGGCCATCAAAGCGTACGAAGAAGCTTTGCAGGACCGTGCCGTCAAGGGCTCCTTGCGCCGGGAGGTGGAGCGCCAATACGAGCAGTCGAAGAAGACGCACCGCCGCTTGCAGCAGCTGCAAGCCCAGTATTAAGCAAGCGGCGGGGACGTATTTCCCCAGCTTTCTACACGCAACGAGCGGGCCATTTGGTCCGCTCGTTTTGGTTTTGCGGCTTTCCGTAAAGGACGCCAACAACGGTGTTGAAGTCGGTGAGCATGCAGCGCGAACTTTGTAGT
>DASVTG010000744.1:0-11273 GCA_036387695.1 Hymenobacter sp.
GATGCCTTGCAGCACCGAGTACGAGTCGAAAATGCCGCCCGAGCAGGCGCAGGCGCCCATAGCCAGCACCCAGCGGGGCTCAGCCATCTGCTCGTACACCTGCTTCACAATGGGAGCCATTTTCTTGGCAATGGTGCCCATTACCATGAGCAAGTCGGCCTGGCGGGGCGAGAAACTGGGCCGCTCGGAGCCGAAGCGCGAGATGTCGTAGTGCGAGCCCATGGTGGCCATGAACTCGATGCCGCAGCATGAGGTGGCGAAAGGCAAAGGCCAGAGCGAGTTGGCGCGGGCGATGCCCACTACCTTTTCCAGCGAGGTGGCAAAGAAGCCAGCGCCTTCAACGCCCTCGGGGGCCTCAACAGTTTTAATTTCCGGAACTCGGGTATCCATAGTTGAAAGGAGTCTTGGTTGGAGGGCCTAATGGCCTCATTGCGAACACCAGCGGCGGCGCAAAAGTTTGGCTAAATTAGGCTTCGTTCCAGCGCAGGATGCCCTTTTTGATGATGTAGAGGAAGCCCGCCAGCAGGAAAAACATGAACAGCACCATGGCAATGAAGCCGTCGTTGCCCAGGGCGCGGAAGTTCACCGCCCACGGGTACATGAAGATGACTTCCACATCAAACAGCACGAAAACAATGGCCGTGAGGAAGTATTTCACCGAAATCGGCGTGCGGGCGTTGCCCACGGATTCGATACCGCACTCGAAGGAGGCGTCCTTCACGGCGCTTTGGCGCTTGGGGCCTACGAGGTGGGAAACAATCATGGCAAAAGCCACAAAGGCCAGGGCCAGACCGAATTGGATGAGAATGGGGAGGTAATCGGAGGGCTGATAATTGGCAGCCGATTGGACTAATAACATAGCTGTGAAATTAGAGGGTAGCAGCACCCCAGGGTGCTGAAGGGCAAAGGTAGCGCTTGCGGGGTTGGGGCGCAATGTTGAAATCTTCCAAGGCGTTGGTGAGTATCTTTGGTTATAAAGCAGTGAGCTATGGGACAAGAAGAACAACAGCCACGCCGCTACACGGTCGAAGAATATTTGGCCCTGGAAGAACAAAGCGAAGTCCGGCACGAATACTTTGACGGCGAAGTATTTGCCATGGCCGGCGCTGATGTTTCGCACAATCTGCTGGTTGGAAATTTCTATATGGCCTTACGACAGGCGCTACGTGGCCGTCCTTGTCGCACGGTGATGGAGAGCGTGCAATTAGCTGTGCGGGAAGGACGTCACTACACGTACCCTGACGTGATGGTTACCTGCGACCCTGTCGACCAGCAAGCCAAGCGGATATTAACAGCGCCGGTGTTGCTGATAGAAGTGCTGTCGCCTTCAACTGCCGAATATGACCGGGGCAGGAAGTTCAATCAGTACAAGCAGCTGCCTTCGTTGCAGCACTACTTGCTGGTGTCGCAAACTTCCTGGCTGGTGGAATGGTACCGGCGCGAGGCCAACAATATCTGGAGCTTTACGCCGCTGGTCGAGGCTGAGGACGCACTGGTGATTCCCGACCTGAACATCAACCTGACCGTGGCTGAGATTTACGAGGGTACCGATGTTGCGCCGCTAAAGATTGTGGCGGAAGAGCCCGTCGTTGCTTATGGAGGTCAGCGGTTTTGAAAAGGTATTGTCTGAAATAGCAAAAAGCCCCGCACTTCATCAGTGCGGGGCTTTTTTGACTTTTTGGGCCGCTTACAAGCCTTTGTCGCGGTTCAAATCTTCGGCTGGCTCCGAGCCCAGGAAGGGGTAGCGGTAGTCCGTGACCGGCACGAAGGTTTCCTTGATGGTGCGGGGCGACACCCAGCGAATGAGGTTGAGCTGCGAGCCGGCTTTGTCGTTGGTGCCGGAGGCGCGGGCGCCGCCGAAGGGCTGCTGGCCGACCACGGCGCCGGTGGGCTTGTCGTTGATGTAGAAGTTGCCAGCGGCGTTTTGTAGGCGCTTCGAGGCCAGTTCAATGGCGTACCGGTCCTGGGCAAACACGGCGCCGGTGAGGGCGTAGGGTGAAGTGTTGTCCACCAGCTCCAGCGTCTCTTCAAATTTGGTTTCGTCGTAAATGTGGACGCTGAGGATGGGGCCGAACAGCTCCTCGCACATGGTGACGTACTTGGGGCCTTTGGCCAGGATGACGGTGGGCTCGATGAAGTAGCCTTTCGACTTGTCGTAGCCACCGCCGGCGATGATTTCCACTTCCGGGTCGGCCTTGGCTTCGTCGAGGTACTTGGCGAGGCGGTCGAAGGAAAACTCGCTGATAACGGCGTTGATGAAGTTGCCGAAATCTTCCACGTCGCCCATTTTGAAGGAGGCGAGGTCTTCTTTCACGTAGCCGAGGATTTCCTGGGCGGTGTTGGAGGGCAGGTAGACGCGTGAAGCGGCCGAGCATTTCTGGCCCTGGTACTCAAACGCCCCGCGGCTCATGGCCACGGCCACGGCTTTGGGGTGCGCCGAGTGGTGGGCGAGAATGAAGTCCTTGCCGCCGGTTTCGCCCACGATGCGCGGGTAGGATTTGTACAGGTGAATGTTCTGGCCGATGGTCTTCCAGATGTTCTGGAACACGCCGGTGGAGCCGGTGAAATGGATGCCGGCAAAGTCGAGGTGCGAGAAAATGACATCGCCGGCCGTGGGGCCGTCTACATACACGAGGTTAATCACACCATCGGGCACGCCGGCTTCTTTGAACAGCTCCATCAGCACCTGGGCCGAATAAATCTGGGTGTAGGCAGGCTTCCAGACGATGACATTGCCCATCATGGCGGCCGAAGCGGGCAGGTTGGCGGCAATGGACGTGAAGTTGAAGGGCGTGAGGGCGAACACGAAGCCTTCGAGCGGGCGGTGCTCCACGCGGTTCCACATGCCGGGCAGGCTCTCGGGCTGCTGCTTGTAGATTTCCTGCATGTAGTACACGTTGAAGCGGAAGAAGTCAATCAGCTCGCAGGCGGCGTCGATTTCGGCCTGGAACGCATTCTTGCTCTGGCCCAGCATGGTAGCCGCGTTGATGCGGGCGCGGTAGGGCCCGGCCAGTAAGTCGGCGGCTTTGAGGAACACGGCGGCGCGGTGCTCCCAGGGCAGCTCGGCCCAAGCCGGGTGGGCGGCCAGGGCGGCATCAATGGCCAGTTTTACGTGGCTGGCGTCGCCCACGTGGAAGTGGCCGATGGTGCGCTGGTGGTCGTGGGGCGGGGCAATACGCTCGGTCTTATCCGTTCGAACTTCCTTGCCGCCGATATACATCGGAATGTCGAGCTCCAAGTTGCGCAGGCTCTTGAGCTGCTGCTGCAACTCCAGCCGCTCTTTGGAGCCGGGCGCGTAGCCTTTCACGGGTTCATTAATCGGAATGGGAACGTTGAAAAAGGCGTTGGCCATAGGGTTGAGCTTAGGGTTAGCGTGGGGGTGTTGGTGGAGAGGGCAAAGGTAGAAAGCCAGGGCAAGTACAAGCGCCTGTGACCGGTTTAAGGAAGGGGCAGCTTTTTAAGCTTGGCGTAATTGAAACGCACAGTGATATACATCGTGGACCAGATGCCTTTGCCATGAAGTATGGCAGGATGAAATTTTAGCGTATTGACTATCTGGTTAGCTTGTTCTATAAGAAGGCTGTTGTCAGCGTTGACAAAGTGCAAACAAGAATGATTGCCAAGGCTGTCAATAATAACGCGGTAAAAAACAGCGCCTACTCTAGCCTTGTCAGTCGTGTAGTTAACCAGCCGTTCCTTGCCAAAGGTCACTTTCGGAGGCGAGTCAAATCTGATTAAACCGATGTTGCCTTTATCGTAGAAATCTTGCAAGAACTTGTCTTCCTCTGCGTACATTGAATCGCAAGCAGTCTGTGCTTGACACTGAGCCAATA
Source organism: Hymenobacter sp. (assembly GCA_036387695.1). Classification (GTDB taxonomy): domain Bacteria; phylum Bacteroidota; class Bacteroidia; order Cytophagales; family Hymenobacteraceae; genus Hymenobacter. The sequence continues at coordinate 3,834 of DASVTG010000744.1, forward strand.
CCGCAATCAGGTGAAAAAAGAAGAGGACGAAAAACTTCATAGGCCGCTTACTTAGGGCATATAAGGTAAGACTACAACCGCTTCAGCAGCTCCCGCACCTGCTGCTCCAGGTCCTGAAAAGAGCCGGTGTTGTGGACGGTGAAGTCGAAATGCCGGTAGTCGTCCATGGCCACTTCGCTGGGGTGGTTGTCGTCGCGGGTGCCGTCGCCGCGCTGCTGCAGCGGGTCACCTTCCACACGGAGCATAATGCCGCCGCGGGACCGGATGGGGTCGGCCTCGTTGGCGAAGCGCACGTCAGGCACCAGCACGCAAGCGTCGTGTGGCAGGGCGGCGAAGAAGGCGTCAACCCACACCATTGGCTCCCACACGCGCAACGCCTGGCCTACCTGCTGAAGCATTTCGCCGCGGGTGCGCTTGAACGTGGGCACCAGTTCGGCCTTGCCTTTTTGGGTATAATAAGGCTCTACGGTCTCGCCGGTGAGGGCCGCGCAAACGGATTTAATGGAGTCGCCGAAGGAGCGGACTTGCCAAATGCGTTCGGGCTGCAGCTGTTGCAGCAGGCGTGCCACGGTGTCTTTGCCGCTGCCCCGGCGGCCCGACATGCCAATGAGGTGTACCATAGGGAAAATTAAGAAGGCGAATGAAAATGAAAAAGCCGTCCTGCTGAGCGGAGTCGAAGCATCTCTTCCGCAACACTAAACTGAATTAGTTGCGCAGTGGAGATGCTTCGACTCCGCTCAGCAGGACGTTCCGGGATATCTATAGCCCTACAAAATTCCTTTCAACGCGCTCAAGCAGCTGATTTCGTGCGTGATTTGGTTGAAGTGGCGGCGTTTATCCGGGTTGAAATACACTTGGTCGATGCCGGCGTTGTAGGCGCCCAGCACGTCGCATTCCAGGTTGTCGCCTATCATGAGGCTTTCGGCGGCAGTGGCACCGGTGCGCTCCAGCGCGTGCCGGAACATGCGCGGGTCGGGCTTGAGGTGGCCGCTGTGCTCGGAGGTGATGACCTCCTCAAAGTAGTGCGTCAGGTTCGACGAAGCCAGCTTGATGCCTTGGATGTCGTTGAACCCGTTCGTTATCAGGTGCAAGCGGTAGTGCTGCTTCAGGTAGTCCAGCACCTCGTGGGTGTAAGGGAATACCGCCGATTTCTGCGGAAGAATTTCCGTGAACTCGTCCGAGATGGTGGCGGGAATGTCCGCCTCAAGCACCCCGAGCTTGCTAAGCGTGCGTGCGAAACGAGCCTCGCGCAGCTGCTGCTGAGATATTTTGTTGCTCTGGTACAGGCGCCACAGCGCGTGGTTGATGTCGCTGTACACGCTGATGAATTTCTCCACGGTGAAAGTACCGAAGCGGGCAAAATCGTGCCGGTCGTAGAGCGTGCGAAGCGTTTCGTTGGCGTTTTTCTCGAAGTCCCAGAGCGTGTGGTCGAGGTCGAAAAAGAGGTGGCGGTATTTCACGAAATAACGATTAGTGGTTAGTGATTAACGGTCAAGGGCTGGTGGTTAACGGTCTAAATGGACGTTTAATTAACCGTTAATCATTAACCATTAATTAATGCTTCCGGCCAGCACCATGCTCAGCACGCCGGCCAGCATGATGCCTTTGCACCAGGCGCTGAGGTGCTTGAAGTGGCGCCGCCGGTCAGCCCGAATCAGCAGGCGCGCCAGCTGGGCCATGGGAAGCAACACCAGCAGCAGCAGCCACGTGCCCAGGGGCCAGTGCCCATTCACGAGCAGCCGGTACGTGGCCCCCATGGTGAGCAGGCCCAAACAACCCAGAAAGAACCCCGTGACCCATTTGGTGCGGGCCACGCCCACCACCAGCGGCAAGGTGCGGCAGCCGTGTTGGGCGTCGCCGCGCATGTCTTCCACGTCCTTCACTATCTCGCGCACCATGGTGAGCAAAAAGGCCGCCAGGGCATAGGGCCACACCACGCTGTGGCCGTCGTTGCGGGCCAGCTGCAGCTGCAACTCGGGCAGCAGCACCAGCGCCGCCGTGAGGGTGGCAATGCTGGCATTGCCCACCAGCGCCAGCCGCTTGAAGCGGGCCGAGTACCCCCACAGCAGCAAGGCCGTGCCCAGCGTGACGGCACCCAGCACCGGGTGCAGCCAGGCCGCCAGCAGCACGCCGGTGCCGCTCATCAGCACGTGGGCCAGCATGGCCTTGCGGCGCCGCACCACCCGCCCTATCACCAGGCGGTCGGGCCGGTTGATGGCGTCAATCTTAACGTCGTAGTAGTCGTTGATGATGTAGCCGGCCGCGGCCACCAGCAGTGCGGCCAGCACCAGCAGCCCAAAGCGCGGCGCCAGCAGCGACAGGCGCAACGGCAGCTCGGGCAGCAGCAGGCCGGCCCGCACCAGGGCGAGGCAGAGCAGCATAATCAACAGGTTGGGCCAGCGCACCAGCGTGGGCAGGGCCGTGCGCAGCTGTTCCGCCGGGGGCGGAGGCACGGCGGGGGGCTTGGGCGGGGGCTGGTTCATGGAAGGCGCGGGCAGACTGCAAAGGTCGAGGGAAAGTCATGGCCGGGGGCACGCCCAACGCGAAAGGACAATAAAAAAGCTTCTCCCGGGGGAGAAGCTTTCTTGTGGGGATTGTTCCTGGCTTGGTACGGTTCAGACTTTGCGGACGTTCACGGCGTTGATGCCCTTGCGGCCTTCCTGCGTTTCAAACTCCACCCGGTCGTTTTGTTGCACCGTGGCCCCGTTCAGGCCGGTTACGTGCACGAAGAAATCTTCTTTCGTTTGGTCGTCGGTCACGAAGCCGTAGCCTTTGGCTTCGTTGAAAAATTTAATGATGCCGGTTTTCATGCAAAAAACAAAAATGGAAAGGTGGATAACTGCCCGGGTAAAGGCTGCGGGAATGCCTGAAATGGCATGGTAAAGCCCACTTCAGCCCAGCTTACGCGGGAAACCAACGCCGGGTTGGCGCCAGCGAACAGCTACCTCGTCCGTTATTGGTTGTCGCGCCACTCGTACACCCACTTCGCCTGAATCTGCTCGAGGTGGCCTTCCGTGGCCTGTTCGCGGGTGCCGTCGAAGTTGTCGAGGCTCAGCACCCATTCTATTAAATCGGTGAAACGGATGCGGTAGATTTTGGCTTCGGTGAAGTCATCGCCAAACTTCTCGTAGAGCGCCATGGCAATGTCCTCGTGGTCGGCCCAGTGCATGGGCGGCTCAAAGTGGTTCATGTGGTGAACTGGTGAAATTGTGAAATGGTGAGTTTGGTGTGCTGGTGGCGCAAGTGGCGCGTCAAACTCACCAGTTCACCAGTTCACACCTCACTGTTTAGTGGCCCAGGAAGTGCTGGGGCGGAATGGTGACCACCAGCTGCATGTCGGCTTCGACGACGCACTGGCAGGCCAGGCGGGAGTTGATGCGCGGGTTCTCGGCGCGGTCAATGAAGTCCTCTTCCTTGTCGCTGATTTCGGGCAGGTCGTCGCCGCCCGAGTTGACGTAGATGTGGCAGGTGCTGCAGCCGCACACGCCGCCGCAGTTGTGCTGCAGCTGGATGCCGTTGTTCAGGGCCACGTCGAGGACCGACTCGCCGGACGCTGCCACGTGGGTTTGGGTCGGCTGGTCGTCGCTGAACTGAAAGGTGATGGTGGTGGCGGGAACGGACAAAGCAGGAAGCAAAAAAGTCAAAAATAGCAAGGCGTTTGCCGCCGCAAAGGTACTCCGCCCACCCGCGGCATCAAAGCTGCTCCTGAATGCTGGCAGTAAGCTGCTGGTAGAGGGCCTGCCACGCCGGATGGGCCCGCAGCGCCGCGTGGTGCGCGGCCAGCGTGGGCGCGTCGCGGCGGGCGGCGGGCCCGGTTTGCACCGCAAAGGGCGGGTTGGCCATGGCTTTGTCTACCGTTTCACGCACCAGCGGGGCCAGCAGCGTGGTCGGCAAGTCGGCTTCGGCCAGCAACGCGTCAGCAATGCCCAACAGGTGATTGGTGAAATTGTTGGCGAACACGGCGGCCACGTGCAGCTTGAGCCGCTGGGCCGAGTCGAGCCGGCGCACGTGCTGGCTCAGGCTGCTGGCCAGGTCAAGCAAGGTAGCTTCGGCGGAAAGGTCGGAGGCTTCTATGCACAGCGGCACGGCGGCCCAGTCCAGCGCGCGGCCGGGGCTGAACGTTTGCAGGGGATAAAAAACGCCGCCGCGAACTTCCGGCTGCGCCGCAAAAACACTCAACGGCAGGGCCCCGGCCAAGTGCACCACCAGCGCGCCGGCGGGCCAGGTGGTGCTGGCCACGAGCGGGGCCACGGCGGCATCGGGCACGGCGAGGAAGTAGACGTCGGCAGCCGGCAGGGGTGGCGCCAAAGTCGATAGGGAAACCGCACCGGGCAGGCGTATGGCCAAAGCCGCGGCGGCAGGCAAGTTGCGGCTCCACGCAAACACAACGTAGTGGCCTGCCGCCACCAGCGCCGGCCCCAACTGGCTGGCTACGCGGCCAGAACCGAGCAAGCCAATGCGCAGCGCCAGGGGAGGATGGTTGAGCATTGCTGAAAAGGTGAAAGAATCTGGTTTCGGCATCGGCTTTGGTCGAAGCAGCGGGCGTTCGGGGCGTGCTACGGTTGGGCCTAACCAATAAGGGTGCGGTTGTTCGTTTCTGCCGAAAGTTTAGCAACTTGTAATCACAAAACTACGCGCGGCGGGAGTGGAGCTTCCCGTTGACGGAGCAAAGAAGGTTTTGATTGGTTAATTTCATTTTTCAGCGTTCACCCGCCTTACTTCTTTTTCATGAAACAACATTACAACCGCTCAAGGTTGCCGGCGCGCTTGCGGCAACTCGTTCTGGCCACAGCGCTGGCCACGGGAACGGCGGCCGGTGCCGCGCAGGCACAAGCACTCAACTACCCGTTGGCCAACGCGCAGAACGTGGCTGGTACGTACACGGACTTGGGCACGGCGGGCACCGCCATTGCAACGGCCACTGCCGACGACGCGAATTCGGCCGAGCAACTCATCGGGTTCAATTTTGCCTACAACGGCGCAACAATGGACCGGTTTATTTTGAACACCAACGGCTTTCTGAAGCTGGGTTCGGCGGCGGGTATGGCGGCTCCTACCGTGGGCCTGTACACCGCGTTTGCACAGTTCAACAGCGGCGGCGCCTTGCTGGGCACGGCAGCTACCGATGTGAATTTGCTGGCGCCTTTCAACTACGATTTGCTGGCAGGCACCAGCCCGGCGGAATACCGCGTGGCCACCACCGGCCCAGCGGGCAGCCGGGTGTGCACCGTGCAGTGGAAAAACGTGGCCGACAAAGCCCAGGCTTCCCAAGCCGGTGGTGCCAGCGTGCCGAATCAGTACGCCAACATGACGTTCCAGGTAAAGCTCTACGAAGCCAACAACGGGATAGAATTCGTGTACGGACCCAATACGCCCGCCGCGGCGGCCAATAACAACTTCAAATACGCACAAGTAGGCGTCAAGGGCTCGGGCAACGGCGCCAACCAAATCCTGCGCGTGACGAAGGGCTCGGTTAGTCCGTGGGGCGACGGCGCGGTGACGTTTGCCAGCGGCCCGGTAGCGGCCGGGGCCACCGGGGCTTTTAATTTCCGCCAGTCGGTGCCGCCCGATAACGGGCGCACATTCCGGTTTGCGCCCACCGCCGCGAACGACGTAGCGGCCGCCGCCATCCAAGGCTTTGCTTCGGTGATTGTGCCGGCCACCAACCCCTTCACCATTCGGGGCGTGGTGCGCAACGCGGGCACCAGCGCCCAAACGGCCAGCACCTCCGTCACGCTGACCATCAGCGGAGCCAACGCCTACACCCAGACGCAAACCGTGCCCGCTTTGGCCGTGGGGGCAGTGGGGGTGGCCACGTTTTCGGGCATCACGCTGCCCAACGTTGGGCAGAACACGGTCACCGTCTCCGTGCCGAACGACGACAACAATTTCAACAGCTCCTACTCCGAGCCGATGGAAACCAGCGCCACCGCTTTCTCGCTGGCCACGCCGAACGGCGCCAGTGGGGGGAGCGTGTTCAGCGCGGGTGACGACAGGTACTACGCCGCCAAAATGACGCTGAGTGCCGCGCGGAGCATTACGGCGGTAAGCGCCCTGATTAGCGACGCTGGCGACCAGGCCACGGCCAAAACTTCAGTAGGCGAAAGCGTGTACGGCGTGGTGATAAACGCCACAACCGGCGCCCTACTGGCCCGCTCGCCTACTTACGTGATAACGGCGGCTGACGTCAACACCATACACACGTTCACGCTCAGCGCGCCCGCTACGGTGTCAGCCGGCGATGTGCTCGTGGGCATGGCGCAATCTGCTTCCAGCGGCGCGTTGCCGTACTTTCCGTTTGGGGTGCAAATCGAAGACCCCAACCGTCCGGATACGTACTTCACCGGCTCGGCAAATGTTACTTCTGCCCCGACCGCTGCGCTGAATAGCACCACCCAGCCCAACCCGACGAATATCTACAAGTTCCCCTTCGGAGCCGTGACGGCCGCGCCGGCCAACAGCGACATCGCCGTGAATGAGATTCAGGGATATGGTTCCGTCGCCGTGCCTGTGGGCAATCCTTTCAGCATCCGAGGAGTCGTGCGCAATGCCGGCATAGCTCCCGTGACCACCCCCACAGTAGTGACGCTCACCATCACCGGAGCCAATACGTTCTCGCAAACCCAGACCTTGGCTTCACTGGCTGTTAGCGGCACGGCCGTCGTGAACTTTACCAACATCAGCCTGACCAACGTGGGCGCCAATACAGTGACCGTATCCGTGGCTAACGATGACAACAACGGTAATAATTCGGTAGCCCAGGCAATGACTACTAGTGCCACCGCCTTCTCGTTCATCACGCCGGGGGTGCCTCAAACCAGCAGCTTTGGCTTCACGCCCAACGCCGCCGCGCGCACCCTGGCGTTCTGCGGTAAGTTCACCGTGAACACGCCCCGCGCCGTGACGGCTGTGCGCGCCGTGATTGGCAACGATGCTGACTTGGTGCCCAACGCGGCCAACGGACAGCGCTCCACCACGGTGTACGGCGTGGTGCTGAACGCCACTTCCGGGGCGCTCATTGCCCGCTCGCCGGATTACGTAGTGACGGCTGCCGACCTCGGCCAGCTGCATACTTTCAACTTGAGCGGCAACGTCCCGGCCGGTGATTTCCTCGTTGGCCTGGCTCAGGTTTTGCCCGCAGGTACGGGCGCCGACGCGGTGTTCCCCATGGCATATCAAGCCGAGACGCCTGCTCGCACGGGGTTGTTCTTCACGGCCAACCTGACCGTGCCCGGCGCCCCAACGGAGGCCAGCATCAACGACGCTCGCTACATGCTGGAAGCTGAAACGGCTGCTCCCACTACCTGCCTGGTGCCCAGTAGCTTTGCGATTACCGGCAGCACGGCCACATCGGTGTCGTTCTCGTTCACGGGCGTGACAGGTGCTACGGGTTACCAGATTGTGTACGGGCCACAGGGCTTTACGCCTGGCACTGCCGGC
>DASVTG010000745.1:0-3271 GCA_036387695.1 Hymenobacter sp.
CCAGGAGCGGCTTTTTTGTATGCAAGGAAAGGATTAGAAGCTGTACTCGTTGGCTTCGATGAGCTTGGCGGCCACGCGGCGGCGAGCTTCTTTCACGTTCAGCAATTCTGCTTTGGTGAAGCGCTTGAGGCCCATGAGCAACAGGCGCTGCTCGTCGCCTTCGGCCATGCTGCCGATGGCGTCTTTGGCAGCTTTTTCCACGATGTCCACGGCGTCGGCCAAGTACACGCGGGCAATGTCTATTTCAGCAGCTAGGGCTTCCTGGCCTTTAGCTGAGGCTTCTTTCTCGACGCGCAGCAGGGTGCTTTCGGCGATGTACACCTTGATGGACATATCGGCGATGTTCATCAGCAATTCCTGCTCTTTGGCAAGGGTAGCGGTGAACTTCTGCACAGCCGAGCCGGCCACCATCAACACGGCTTTCTTCAGGTTGGCAATGGTCTTGTATTCCTTGCTGAACAGGCCAGTTTCTTCGTCTTGGCTCAGGCTTGGGATGCTCAACAATTCCTGCTGCACGGCTTGGGCCGGGCCCATCAAGTCGATTTCACCTTTCAGGCCTTTCTTCAATATCATGTCAACGGCCAGGAGGCGGTTGATTTCGTTAGTGCCTTCGAAAATGCGGTTGATGCGCGAGTCGCGGTAAGCACGGTCCATAGGATAGTCGGCCGAGAAGCCGTAGCCGCCGTAAATCTGTACGCCTTCGTCCACCACGTAGTCAAGTACTTCCGAGCCTTCTACTTTCAGAATGGCGCACTCCACGGCAAATTCCCGGGCGGCTCCCAGCAATGCTTCGTTGGCACCTTTGCCTTCGGCCATGAGCTGCTGCTCCATGCGGTAGATGTCGGAACCAGCGCGGTAAATGGCCGATTCCACGGCGTAGATGCGGACGGCTTGCTGCGCCAGCTTGTAACGGATGGCGCCAAACTTGGAAATGGGTAGCTTGAATTGCACCCGCTCGTTGGCATACTTCACGCTCAGCGTGGCGGCCATTTTGGTGGCACCCAAGCAAGCTGCAGCCAGCTTGATGCGGCCGATGTTCAACACGTTGAAGGCGATGAGGTGGCCTTTGCCAATCTCACCCAACACGTTCTCCTTAGGCACCAGCGCGTCGGCCAGGAACACCTGACGGGTGCTGCTGCCTATAATACCCATCTTGTGCTCTTCGTTGCCGAGGCTCAGGCCGGGCGTGTTGCGCTCCACAATAAAGCCGGTGAACTTGTCGCTGTCAATCTGAGCAAACACGATGAATACGTCGGCAAAACCGGCGTTGGTAATCCACATTTTCTGGCCATTCAGCACGTAGTGAGTGCCTTCGGCGTTGAGCACGGCTTTGGTTTTAGCACCCAGGGCGTCGGAACCGGAGCCGGGCTCGGTAAGGCAGTAAGCGCCCATCAGCTCGCCATTGGTGAGGCCGGGCAGGTACTTGGCTTTCTGTTCGTCGTTGCCGAAATACAAGATGGGCAGCAGGGCAATGCCCGTGTGCGCCGCAAATGCTACCGGGAACGAGTGGCCGCCGCCTACGCCTTCGGTCACGCGCAGAGCCGTGGGGAAGTCCATGTCCAAGCCACCGAACTGCTCCGGCACGCTCACCCCAAACAAGCCCAATTGACCTGCTTTTTCCATCAGGCCACGCATAAGGCCTTCCTCGTGGTTGTCGAGGCGCTCAAGCAACGGGTTCACTTCGGCAGCCACAAAATCCAGACAGGTCTGGTGCATGTAGTTCTGCTCCTCAGTAAAATCAGCCGGCGTGAAGACGCTCTGCGCGTCGGTCGGCTTGATGATGAATTCGCCGCCCTTCAGGCTGGCTTGCTGCGTTACTTCCATGACGGTTGGGGTGGGGATTTAGATTTAAAAGTGTTAGGCTAGCCTACTATTTAGACAAACAATGAGCCGGCCGGTTTAGTGTTGCAATATAAGAAAAATTGTTAGGCACGCCTACTATATCGGCGAAAGAAAGCCTCGGGTGAGCGGGGCTTTCTGTGCTGCATACGGCCTCAGTTACTTCAATAACTCGTAGATGCCAGCCACACCCTGGCCGCCGCCTACGCAGGCGGTTACCATGCCGTACTTCTTGCCGCGCTCGCGTAGCTCGTCAAACAACTGAATGCTGAGCTTGGCACCGGAGCAGCCCAGCGGGTGGCCGAGCGCAATGGCGCCACCGTTCACGTTCAGTTTCTCGGGGTCGATGCCCAATTCGCGGACTACGGCGATGGACTGCGACGCGAAGGCTTCGTTCAGCTCAATCAGGTCAATGTCTTCGAGCTTCATGCCGGCTTGCTTGAGGACTTTCGGCACTGCTTTGATGGGGCCCATGCCCATGATGCGCGGGTCCACACCTTCGGAGGCGTAGTTCACCATGCGGGCAATGGGCTCGAGGTTCAGCTCCTTCACCATACGCTCCGACATCACCAGCACAAAGGCAGCGCCGTCGGAGGTCTGGGAAGAGTTGCCGGCCGTGACAGTGCCATTGGCAGCAAACACGGGGCGAAGCTTGGCGAGGGCTTCTACCGAGGTGTCGGCGCGCGGGCCTTCGTCGGTATCTACCACGTAGGAGCGGGTTTTCTTCTTACCGGTGGCCTGGTCCACGTAGGTTTCCTCTACCGTCACGGGCACAATCTGCTTCTTAAACTTGCCGCCTTCGATGGCCTTGATGGCTTTTTGGTGCGAGTTGTAGGAGAACTCGTCCTGGTCCTGGCGGCTGATTTTGTAGTCGTTGGCCACGGCTTCGGCCGTGAGGCCCATGCCCATGTAATAGTCGGGGTGCTTGGTGGCCAAGTTGTAGTTGGGCACGGTTTTCCAGCCCACGGTGGGCACCATGCTCATGCTTTCGGTGCCACCGGCGATGATGCAGTCGGCCATACCGGCCGAGATTTTGCCCACGGCCATGGCAATGGTTTCCACGCCGGAGCCGCAGTAGCGGTTCACGATGAGACCGGGCACGTTGATGGGCAGCGCCAGCAGCGAGATGAGGCGGCCCATTTGCAGGCCTTGTTCGGCTTCGGGCACGGCATTGCCCACCAGCACGTCGTCGATGCGCGCGGGGTCAAGCGCCGGCACTTGGGCCACCAAGTGCTTGATAACGGTGGCCGCGAGGTCGTCGGGCCGAGTGAAGCGGAAACCGCCGCGGGTGGCTTTGCCCACGGCCGTGCGGTAACCGGCTACGATATATGCAGTCTGCATTTTTTAGAGCTTAGATGTTAGAGCGTAGAACTTAGAGGTTCTTTCGCTATTGGATTTGAGTTTGAAGGCTTTTCTGGAAGCCGTAGAGCAT
>DASVTG010000746.1:0-2057 GCA_036387695.1 Hymenobacter sp.
GCTGCGCGCGGGCGGCAGCCACCTGCCGGGCATCCTCACGGCCGGCACGTTTTACCTAGACCACCAAGGCAGCCAAAAGCCCACGTTCATCGACGTGGCAAACCCGGACAACCTGCTCGTGATTGACCTGCGCGACGAGGAATACCAGCAGCTCATCATCGAAGTAGGCGACCCGGTGGCCGTGGTGGCGCTGCTGGCCACCAGCGGCTGAGGGCGTCACCGGCCTCGTTTGTCCAGCTCGTCCAGGTCGGCGGAGCCTTGGCGCGCGGGCACCCACTGCCAGGGCTGCGTTGCATTGGCCGGGTCTAGCTTTAAGTAGTTGAGCTGCGCGGCGTTTGGCACGAGGTACTGGCACGGGCTGCGGGTGGGCAGGCCCTCCAAACAGAGCCGCATGGGCTTGCCGTAGCGCGCCCAGGGCATTTCTAGGTACGTGCCGGGGCCAAGCGCGCCCACTTCGCGGCCTTCCACATACACTTTCACGGGCGCGGCGCTGGCGGCGGCCTGCATAGGGCGGTACACGTAGACGTACGCCGTATCGGGGCGCACCGGCGTACGCGGGCCGGGATACGGGCCCAAAGCTCCGGTGACCAGGTCGAGCCCGTAGACCATCGGCTCGGCTGTGTGGTCTACGACACTCGTTCGGGCCACGGCCCCACCGATTGCGCCGCCTATTACGGCGGCCCGCCCTTGGGCCTGCGCCTCGGCCGCGGCGTGCAGCTGGTCGGTCGGGGCTTCGCCCACGAACGTGAAAAAGTTGCCCTGCCTCGTCAGCGGGTAGAACTGCTTGTCGTAGCGCACGAACACCTGCCGCCCGTCCGAGAAGCCCCACATCGTTGCGGCCACGGGGCTTTGCCCTAAGTCATTGGGCAGCAGCGGGCGCACCCGGGCCACGCCCAGCCAGCGCACTTCGGCCAGGCGGTTTCGGAAGTGCCGCCGGACGGTGTCGAGGCGAAAGGTCCAGGTGGTGTCGGGCCGATTGGCCAGGAACTGTTCGAACCGGTAGTAGATGCCCCGGCGCGGCACTTCGCGCAGAATGCGGGCCGCGGCGCTGCGGTGGCCCGCGGCCGGCGCGTCGGTGCGCAGCTGGGCCAGCGTGCGGGCCGGGCGCGCCGCTACGGCTGCCCAGTCGGCCGCGGCAAGTTGGTTGAAGCTCTGGGTTAGGAGCAGCGCGACGTGGCCGGCGTGGCGGCCCGTTACCTCCCGGCCCTGGCCGCTGGCCTGCGCCCCCACGGCCTGCACAAAATGGTAGCCGTCGGGCAGGCGCTCGTACACGTCGGCCGTCAGGTCGGCGGTGGCCTGCTCTTTGTTGCCGCCCATGGTTTCGCCCACGTGCAGGCTGCGCAGGCAAAGTACCACGGGGTGGTCGGTAAGCCGGGCGGGCAGTTGGGCCTGAATAAAAGCCGTCAACTCGGGCTCCAGGCCCTTTCGGAAATCCACGGCGGCCGACTTGCCACCCAACCCCCGATACACGATGCCGAGGGCCGGGTTTCCGGTGCGGCCGTCCAGCACCTGCTCCACAAACATTGTGCGAATGGGTACGTCCAGCGTCTGCACGCTGAGGTCGAGGTAGTAGGTTTGGGCACGGGCCACTAAGCTGGTTATCAGCAGAGCGGCAAGTAGAAAGGATTTCACAGACCGATGACGTCAATTTTCGTTGCCAAAGATGAGTCCGAATCGACAGAAGTCCTACCACTTAAAGTCCTCGTAGTGCATCTGACACAGGGACTTTCAACATTGCTCGACGAGATTACCCTCATGCGGGGCACTCTGGCCGCAACGCTGCCGTTAACCCACCCATGCTCCGCTGGAAAGACCTCATCACCTTCGCCAAATACGGCAACCCCGAGCCCAACCGGCGCGTGGAGCACTCCGAAGCCGAATGGGCGCAGCTGCTACCGCCGGAGCGCTACCACGTGCTGCGCCAGCAGGCCACCGAGCCGCCCTACCGCAACGCCTACTGCCGCGCCTACGAGCCGGGCGAATACACTTGCGCCGGCTGCGGGACTATGCTGTTTGCGGCCGACGAGAAGTACCACGCCATTTCGGGCTGGCCCAGC
>DASVTG010000747.1:0-8843 GCA_036387695.1 Hymenobacter sp.
GGACTTGTGGTGGGCCAGCGGACTCATATAGCAGCCCAAAGGTGCGCCTGACCGACTGTTAAATGATAAGTGTTACTTGTTAAATGTCAAAGCAGGGCGCCCAGCGTGGCTACGTACTGAGCCACGTTGGCGTCGACGTCGCGGCGCCGGTACTGCATGAGGTAGCGCGGGTGGTCGAGAATAATTATTTTATCAAATAGCCCGAGTTCATCGTTGAGGCGCTGCAAAAAGGTGCCGTTGCGCTTGCCCAGGCTTACGGCCACGTCGGTGCGCAGCCCCAAGGCTTGCACTTGCTGGCGCAGTGATGATTGCATGTCCGCCCACAGGGCTTTGACCAGGGCGGGCGCATCGTAATAATTGTAGTTCAAGCCTTCGCGCAGCAGCACCAGAGGGTAGATGGAGCCCAGGTAAAAATGCTCGTAGAATGCCTGTGGGCCGCCCATTTCCGCAACCACGCGGTACACGAACTGGCTGGAGAGCTCGGGCCGCTGCCGGGGCAGGTCGTGGCCGATGCCGCAGTGCTCGCTCAGGGCCACGGGGTCGGTGAAGGCCACGCCGGTGCGGCCCATGCCCAGCCGGCCTGGGTTGATGCCCAGCACTGCCACGCGGGCCTGGCTGCCAGCGTAATATTTCTCTGAAAACTGCCGAAGCAAGTCGTACACGGCGGGCTCGCGAAAGGGGCTGCGAGCTTCTACCCCCGCCGGCAGGTTGGCCGGGAGCGGAAACGTGGAAAGAAAATGCAGCAGGTGGTCGGCGAAATAGGGCACTGGTAAAAGAACAATACGTCAAGTGAAAGACGGCCGCCGTTTGCATCAGTCCTGGCGGGCCAGCGGGTTGGCGTGGTGAAACGGGCCGTTGAGCGGGAGCGCCACGGCCACCGCACTAGGGCCGATGCTTACGCGGCTCAGCAAGGGGTAGAGGCTGCGGTTGGCGTGGCGGTGGTGGGCGGCGTACTGCACGCCGTCGAACAGCAGCAGGAAACCGCCTTGGACCAGCAGCGACTGCCCGTAGCCGCGCCAGCGGCTGGACGAGCCGGCAGCCGTGGGGTTGCGGCCTTTTTCCAAGAGGTAAGCTCCGGCGGCCAGGTAAGCCACGTCCAGGCCGGCATTGAGTAGGTACAGGTTTTCGGTTTTTAACTGGCTGCGCACGTTTTCTGCCCTTGAGTTGGCCGGCGACTGGGCGGCCCGGCGGGCGGCCAGGTAGCCGGCCCCGGCCAAGGCCAGGTTCACGGCGCCCCAGCCGATGTTCATTTGGTGGAAATAACGGGCTGAGCCGTCGGTTTGGCCCATGGCAACGCCGCTGACCACCAAGTTGCCCACCGCCCAACCGCCCAGCACGCGCAAGCCACGCTGGTCGAGACGGGTGCGCGTTTGGCCAAAATCAGCTAGGGAAGACGCCCTTGGAGATGCCCGCAGGCGCGTTGTGTCGGGAGCCTGAGCGTAGGCATGCTGCGGAAACACGGGTATCAGCAGGCAAGCGAGGAGAAATAAGCGCATGGCGAGAAGTAAGGGCGAGTACCTGCATCACAACCGCATGGCGGCGACTTTGTGCAGCCGGGCAAACCCACGGCGTACTTTTGTGGGCCCCTGGTTCGGCTTTTGCCTTTCATTTCTTCCGTGCTGACTTTTCTACTGCTGCCTTTTTCCTGGCTTTACGCCGGCGTGCTAGCCGTTCGGAACTGGCTTTATGACGTGGGCTGGAAAAAGTCGGAAGCGTTTGCCGTGCCGTTGGTGAGCGTGGGCAACCTGCGGGTGGGCGGCACCGGCAAAACGCCTCACGTGGCCTGGCTGGTGGAAGAGCTGCTGCGCCTGGGCCACCGCCCGGCCATCTTGAGCCGCGGGTATGGCCGACAAACCCACGGTCCGCGGGTGGCCGGCCCCGCGGATTCGGCCGCCACGGTGGGCGACGAGCCCTGGCAGTATTTCCAGCAATTCGCCGCCGCCAAAGTGCCCGTAGCGGTAGCTGAAAAGCGGCGCCGGGGAGTGAAGTTGCTGCTCGAAACTCATCCGGCAATAACCGTGGTGGTGTTGGATGATGCGTACCAGCACCGGGCCGTGCAACCAGCACTGAACGTGCTGCTGACGGAGTGGGCCCGCCCTTTTTACCAAGACCAGGTGCTGCCCGCCGGCCGGCTGCGCGAAAGCCGGGCCGGGGCCCGGCGGGCCGATGTGGTCATCGTCACGAAATGCCCCGTTGGCTTATCGGCAGCCGCGCAAGCAGCTATTGAGCAAAACATTAAGCGGTACGCCAAGCCGGGGGCTCCGGTCTTTTTTTCGGCTTACGCCTACGGCACGCCGCGTCCCTTGGGAGCCCGGGGCAACTCAGTCGAAGACCACCTGGAACCAGCTACGCCTGCCGGGCCGGTCGCGGCGTTGCTAGTTACTGGCATTGCGCAGCCCAGCCTGCTGCGCGAGTACCTCGAAACCCAGGGCTACGCCATCCGGCACCACGCGCGCTTTCCCGACCATCACGCCTTTTCACCGGCCGACCTTGTGGACTTGCGCAAGCATTGGCAGCCGGGCTGGCCTATTTTTACCACCGAAAAGGACGCCACGCGCCTGTTAGCGCCTGAACTTCGGCCCGCCTTGGCGGGGTTGCCCTGCTATACCATTCCGGTGCAAGCGGCGTTTCTGGGCGAGGGCGGGGCACGGCTGCGCCGGCTTCTGCCCAGCGCGCCCGCGCCGGAAAACTGAATTTTACTTGACTTTGCCGGGCTTTCCAGGCTCCGGCGCTTTTGTTACCTGATTGAAGGCATTGCAAAGAGGATTTTTATTGGCCTGGAACGCGCTACGGCCCCTGGCCGCGCTCGGGGTGTTGCTCACAGTGCTCGCGGGTCCCGCTGCCCGCGCCCAGGTCGTCGACGACTCCACCAAGGTTTTGTACGGGCCCAAAACCACGCGCGTCATCTACGAAGCCGAAGTGCTGCGGGACTCCACTTCCGGCACTCCCCTGGACACCACGCTCACGCACTGGCCCCAGGAGCGGTTCTGGATGCACGACACCGCGTTTCAGCAGGATTTGGGCGCCTTGGGCACGGCGTCACGCCCGCTGCTTTATCGGCCCAATTTGCAGTTGGGCGCCCGCTTTGGGCGCAACGTCTTCGACAAGTACGCCCGCGATGCGTCGTCGGTGCCTTACTACGATTCCCGGTCGCCGTACTCGTTTTTCCGGCTGGTGCAGTCGGGCGCGGGCGAGCAGGTGTTTGAAATCAGCTACAGCCGCAGCTTGAAGAAAAACTTCAGCATCGGGCTGGCCTACGAGCGGATTGCGTCAAACAAAATTCTGGCCACCATCCGGGCACGCGATGGGTTGGTGGAGCATTCCAACCTGCTCTTTTTTGGCCGATACCAGAACGAAGACGAACGGTACCACTTGCTTTTCAACATCAGCAACGTGCGCCACCGGGCCATCGAGCAGGGCGGGATTTGGCCCATTACCACGACCACGCGGCTGCCTTCGGGGGAGGACAGCGTCAGCGGACAAACCCGGCCCCGGGACTTGTTCAACTACGCCCAGGAGCGCGTGTACCTCACGGGCGCCGCCAACGACGAGGACCGCGACCAGGTGTACTTTACCCAAACGTACCGCCTGCTGGGCCGGGGCCTCACCGTGTATCACACCTTCGACGCCAAGCGCCAATTCAACAACTACTCTGACCAGCCAGTTTCCCCTAACAACACGCTAGAAGCACGGTTGCAGTATTACTCTCAGGTGTTGCGCAGTCCCACGGTTACCGTCGACCGGGCCCAATTCACGCAGATAGAGAACACCGTGGGGGTGCTTGGGCGCACCAAGGCCGTGGAGTATCGCCTCTACGCCCGCGACCGCATTGCCGGCCTCACCAGCCAAACCCTGCGCGACACGGCCACGGCTACCGCCCTCACGCTGGGCACCGGCGCCAGTAAGCGAAATTTCAACGAAGTGTTTTTCGGCGGTACGGCGGCGTTCAACTACCGCACCATTTACGCCGTGGAAACGTCCGGGGAAATCCACCCTTTCTCGTTTGGTGGAGATTCCTACAGCTCCCCAGAATACTGGTTGCGTGCTTCCGTCCGCACCGGGCCGCTTTCCGCTGAGTTCATCAGTAGTTCCTACGCGCCCACGCTCACCCAGCAGGAATTTGTGGGCAACCACTACGAGTGGCACCACGTTCCCGGCAATGGTACCGTCTTCAACAACACGAAAAGCAACCAGCTCATGGGGCGCTTGCAGGTGAAGCTGCCCGATTTCGCCGGCCTCACCGGCCAGCGGTTCGACGCCAGCGGCGGCGTGGTAAACATTTTTGACCTGGTGTATTACAACACGCAAGGCGTACCGGAGCAAATTACCGAAGCCCGCAACCTAATTATTAGCTTTGCGCGCCACCAGGTGAAGCTGGGCCGGGTGAGCTTCGACAACCAGGCCACTTACACCAGGGGCGGCGACGTGACGGGCATACGCATTCCGGAATTGGTCACCAATTCGCGGGTGTACTACGAGAGCTATATTTTCCGCAAAGCGTTATTTAGCCAAGTCGGCGCTGAGCTGTATTACCAGTCCAAATTCAGGGCCTTCGATTACAGCCCCAGCACCCAGCAATTTTATCAGCAGGACCATTTCACCATCCGCAATTACGCCGTGGCCAATGTGTTTTTTGTGGCCGACATCAAAGCCGTTTCGGTATTTCTGAAGATGGCCTATATCAACCAGGGCGTGCTGCACAATGGCTATTTCACCACGCCGTATTACACCGGTTATCCGCGGCGGTTTCAATTAGGCGTGAGGTGGAACTTCTTTAATTAATAAGTAGGAGATGAAAGAGAAAACCATCTTAAAGCTAAAGCTCAATACGGACCCGCGCTGGGTAAATATTGCTGAGAAAAACATCGAAGAAATCCTGGTTGACCACGCCTGGTGCGAGCAGAAAGCCGCCAGCACCGGCATCAGCATGATTATCCATTACCCGGAGAAAACCCGGCTAGTGGACGAGCTCACCGACCTGGTGGCCGAGGAGTGGAGCCACTTCGAGAGAGTGCTGCTGGAACTGCGCAAACGCGGTTTTCAACTAGGCCGCCCGCGCAAAGACGAGTACGTGGTGCAACTGTTGGCGCACGTACGCAAGGGCGGCGCCCGCGAACGTCAACTCATGGACCAACTATTAGTTTCGGCGCTAATTGAGGCGCGCAGCTGCGAACGTTTTAAATTATTGTGGCAGAACATTGCCGACCAGGAATTAAGTAAATTCTACTACGAATTGATGGTGTCCGAAGCCGCGCATTTTGTGAGCTACGTTGACTTGGCCAAAGAATATTGCGCCCCTGAATTGGTGGACGAGCGGCTGCAGGAATTGCTGAAAATTGAAGGCGAAATAATTACGAGTTTGCCCGTGCGCGACGACCGGATGCACTAAGCGCAAGGTTTCGCGAAGCGAAAAGAGGCCACGCAAGGTTGATGTTCATTTCAACCTTGCGTGGCCTCTTTTTCACTTCGCGAAACCTTGCGCTATTCTGCCGGCAGCACCGTGCCGCTCACTTCGCCAAAGCCAATGCGAATGCCTTCCCGCTCGGCATAGCCGCGCATGATGACGGTGTCGCCGTCCAGCAAGAACTTGCGCTCCGAGCCGTCGGGCAACTGCACCGGCCGGGTGCCGCGCCAGGCCAGCTCCAGCATAGAACCCAGCGAGTCGGGGGTGGGGCCGCTGATGGTGCCGGAAGCGTAGAGGTCGCCGGCCTCCAGGTTGCAGCCGTTGGAGGCGTGGTGGGTGAGCTGCTGGGCGATGCTCCAGTACATCAGGCCGAAGTTGGTGCGGCTGAGGGTGGTTTCATTGCCGCCGGCCGGCGTAAGACCTATTTCTAGCTGAATGTCGAAGTTGTGCGCGCCGCTGTGGTTCAAATAGGGCAGGGGGGTGGGTTCCTGCTCCGGGCCCGCCGTCCGAAACGGCTCCAAGGCGTCGAGCGTGACCACCCACGGCGCCACGCTGCTGCCGAAGTTTTTGCCCAAAAATGGCCCCAGCGGTACGTATTCCCAGCTTTGCAGGTCGCGGGCGCTCCAGTCGTTGAACAGGCACAGGCCGAAGATGTGGTCTTCCGCGTCCGCGATGGCGACCGTAGAGCCCAGTGCGGTGCCGGTGCCCACCACGAAGGCCATTTCCAGCTCAAAGTCGAGTTGGCGGCTGGGACCGAAGGTGGGAGTGGCTTCGTCGGGGGCTTTGCGCTGGCCGTTGGGGCGCCGAATGCCGGTGCCGGACACCACGATGCTGCTCGTGCGGCCGTGGTAGCCGATGGGTAGGTGGCGCCAGTTGGGCAGCAGGGCGTTGGCGGGGTCCCGGAACATGGTGCCCACGTTGGTGGCGTGCTCGATGCTGCTGTAGAAATCGGTGTAGTTGGCGGGCTTCACGGGGCGCAGCATGCGCACCTCGGTTTGGCGCAGCAGGCAGTCGCGCACGGCCGCTTCGTTGTCGCGCAGGCGGGGCTCGTCGTGGCGCAGCAGCTCGCTCACGCGCTGGCGCACGGCCCGCCACGCCGGGCGGCCCAGGCGCAGAAACGCGTTGAGCGAGCGGCGGCGAAATACTTTGGGTTGGGCCTCGCCCAGCTCGGTCAGGTCCTCGAAAAAGCCGTGTTGGCTAGCCGTGTACAAGTCCAGCACGTAGCCGCCGATGGCCACGCACAAATGCGGGCCGCGCTCATCGGTTTCGAACACGCCAAAGGGCAGGTTTTGGATGGGGAAGTCGCTTTCGGGCCGAATGTCAATCCAGGAGCGAAGGGTGGGCGAGTTGGGCGTGGTGGCCATTAGGGGGCGGAAGGTGGAAGTACGGCCGCAAAAGTAGGGGCGGGGGCTGCCCCCACGGTTCCGCTTGATTGGCTCACCATTTATTCAAACCTTGTGGGCCTCCTTTTCCAGCCGTAAAACATGATTCATCCCGACACCGAGCTGCGGTTTATCAGCCCTGAAATAGGCTTTGGCGTGGTTGCCACCAAACTTATTCCCAAAGGCACCATCACCTGGGCGTTCGATTCGCTCGACCAAATAATCACCCCCCAAGCCCTGGAGCGGATGCATTTCCTGCAAAAGGTGTATCTGGAAAAGTATTGTTACCGCGACCACAACGGCGACTACGTGTTGTGCGGCGACCATTCCCGGTTCGTGAACCACAGCTTTCGGTCGAGCTGCATCAGCACGGCCTACAACTGCGAACTGGCCGTGCGCGACATTCACCCCGGCGAAGAATTGACGGACGATTACGGCTACCTCAACCCCTCCGAGCCCTTCGATTGCCTGCCCGAGCCCGGCTGCACCCGCACCCAGGTCCTGCCCGACGACCTGCTGAACTTTCACACCGAGTGGGACGCCCAGCTGCTGGAGGCCTTCAAGGAGTTCCGCCACGTCGAGCAGCCCCTGTTGCATTTGCTGGAGCCCGAGCAGCGCGAACAGGTACTGGCCGTGGCGGCTGGCCAGCAAGCCATGGAATCCATTCTGAGCTGCTACTACCGCGAAACGGTGGAATGAGGCACGGGCGATGAGTTAAAAGTTGAGAATTAAAAGTTAAAAGGCGGGTGTATTTTAACTTTTAATTCTCAACTTTTAACTCATAATATTACTCCAAAGCTTCAGCGAAGCGGCGCGGTGGTGAGGGGCGTAACCGGCGTCTCGCGCGGAATGCGGCCCTGCACTTGGGGCATCGACACGTTGGGTAGGCGCGGCAGCACGTAGCGGGCGAACAGGTCGGCTTCGTCGAGCAGCGGGTAGCCGGAGAAAATGAAGGCGCGGAAACCCATGTCCATGTAGCGGTTCAGCTTTTCCACAATCTGGTCGGGGTCGCCGACGAGGGCGCCGCCGGCCCCAGAGCGCGCCTTGCCAATGTCGGTCCACAGCAGCGGCTCCACGAAGCCTTCCATGTCGGCGTGCTCGCGCAGTTGGTTTTGGCGGTGCACGCCCAACGACCACGAATCTTGGGCGCGGCTCTTGATTTCGGCGCCCTTCACGGGGTCGAATTTGGACATGAGCTTCTTGGCATAGCCGCGGGCCTCGTGTTCAGTTTCGCGCACAATGACGTGGATGCGCAGGCCGAAATCTATCTGGCGGCCGTGCTTGGCCGCGCGCGCGCTCAGGTCCTGCATGGTTTCGTAGAGCATTTCCTCAGTTTCGGGCCACATCAGGAACATGTCGCAGTACTGGGCGCACACCGCCCGCGCGCCCTCCGAAGTACCGCCGAAATAGAGCAGCGGGCCGCCGTTTTGCTGGTAGGGCTTGGCGGGGTCGGCGGGCATGTCGAATTGATACAATTCGCCCTTGTGCACAATGCGCTCCTGCGTCCAGGCCTGGCGCAAAATTTCAATGGTTTCGGCGCAGCGCTGGTAGCGCAGCTCGGGCACTTCGCGCAGGCCGGGCAGGTCGGAATTGATGATGTTGATGGTGAGCCGGCCTTCCAGCATGTGGTCGAGCGAGGCCAGCGCCCGGGCCAGCATGGGCGGGTGAATTTCGCCCGTTCGAATGGCGGTGAGCAGGTTGATGCGCGAGGTTTGGGGCGCAATGCCGGCCGCGAACGTCATCACGTCTTGCCCCACGGTGTAGGAGGTGGGCAGCAGAATGTTGGAATACCCCAGCTGCTCAGACGTCAGCACAATGTCGCGGCAGTGCGCCCAGGAACTGCGGTACTTGCCATCCAACACGCTCAGGTACTGCGTGTCGCCCCCGCAGAGGTCGTCGAACCAGGAGATTTCGGCCACGCGCTGCGGCGTGCGAATGGCAACGGAGGTGATGGGAGAGGGAAGCGGCATGGAAGCGAAGCGGATTATTTAATGCGGGTAGAAACAGTATCAGAACGGGGGTAGAGACGCGCATTCGCGTCTCGGCGTTGAATGACA
>DASVTG010000748.1:0-10313 GCA_036387695.1 Hymenobacter sp.
CTGCTCTACGAGTTCTACCTCTGCGTGATGTCGCTGGCCGTACTGGCCTACACGCTGTGGCCGGGACACATTGTGTGGAAGCAGCGCCGATACGCCTGGACCGAAGCCTCGGCTTGAAAGGAAGTTAAAAGGGAAGGGTTAAGACCAAGGCATGTTTTAACCCTTCCCTTTTAACTAAACAGCCAGCAGCGCTTCGGCTACTTCGCGGCCTGTTGCCAGCGCTCCGTTGAGCGAGGGGTACGCGGCCCAGTCGCCGCAGCGGTACAGGTTTTCGGCCAGCTTCAGCGGTTGGCGCGCGGGCTGGCCAGGCAGATACACCGGCAACGCCGCCGCGATGCGGTAGCTGCGCAGGTGCTCCCACTGCCGGGCCACGGGGCCAAACCACACCGCCAGCTCCTCGCGCAAGCCGGCGGTAATTTCGGCCTCGCTCAGGCTGCGCTCGCCGTGGGTGCTCACGGACACCAGCGCCCGGCCGGCCGGGGCATACGCCCCGCTCACGTCCGACGGAAAGCTGAGGTTGTGCGCCAACGCCCCGGAGCAGGCATTCAGGCGCAAGAGTTTGTCGTTGCGGCCGGGCGAGTGGCCGCCGTTGGTGGCGAAGTACGTGCAGGTGGTGATGCGCGCGGCGGTGTGAAAACTGGCCGCTTGGGTGCTGGCCGTGTCGTCGGGGTTGCCGCTGCGGCCGGCCAGCAGGCGCAGCGAAGTCAGGCCGTCGGTGGCCAGCACCACCGCCGACGCTTGCACCACTTGGCCCGAGGTAAGGCGCACCTGGGTGCCGTCCACAATGCCGGCCACGGGCGTGCGCAGGTGCACCGTCCCTTCGGGCAAGCGGGCAGCCAGCTGCTCCGGCAGCTGCTGTATTCCCAGCGCCGGAATGGCGACATCGCCCGTCAGGAACTGCTGGAAGATGAATTCAAAGAAATTGCTGGCCGTGCCAAGGTCGCGGTCCAGGAAAACTCCGCCGAAAAACGGTTTGAAAAACGAGTTGATTATCTGCTCGCTCCAGCCGTAGCGCTGCAAAAACGTGAGCGTGTCGACGGCCGGGCGGTCCAGCAATTCCGCCGGAGTGTACTTCATCACGTGGCGCGCCAGGCTGAGGATGCGCAGCTTGTCGGGCAGGGTGCCAATGGGCGAAGCAAGGGCCGAAAAAGCTGCCAGCGGCCGCTGAAGCGGATTTTCCACGGTGGTTTCGCGGCCATCGGCGAGCCGAATGACGGCGCCGGAACGGAAGCATTTCAGCCGAAGCGCGCCGTAGTCGAAGATGCGCCGGGCCTCGGGGTAGTTGGTTTGCAGCACCTGAAAGCCGCGGTCGAGCCGGAAGCCTTCGGGGGTGACGTCGGTGCGCACGCGGCCGCCCACGGCGCTGGCGGCGTCGAAGAGCTGCACGGCCCGCCCGGCGCGGTGCAGCCAGGTGGCGCAAGCCAAACCGGCCATGCCGGCCCCGATGATGACGATTGGTTTTGAAGAAGGTAGCATGGAAGAAGTGCGGGGATAGAGCGCCCAGCCGAATACCGGCCAAGGTTCTGCTCAGCGAAGCCCCGTCGCTGAAACGAAAACAAGTACTTGTTCAGTCTGCTGTACGCAGGAAATAATGCAAAAGCCGGCTGGCTGCCGCTGGCACTAAAACAGCTTGGGCATTTTGTGCTCCTTCCATTTCTTGCGCGTCTTCATCGTCCAGAACTCGGCCACGCCGTCGCGCCGCAGGCTAAGCTGCCAGGCGCCCATGGGCTGGCCCAGCTGGTAGCCGGTGGCTTGGTCCTGCGGAAACTGCTTTTTGATAAGGGCGTAATCGGCCAGCGCAATGTCCTTGCCCACTTCGCCGTGGCAGCGCAGGCACAGCGCGTTGCTGAGCACGATGGGCCGCTGGTAAAAGAAAACCTCCTGCGACTCGCGCGAGACGGTGCGCGTGGTATCGGTGCGCATGCTTTCGGCCGACAAATCGGCCCGATGGGCGGCATTGCGGGGCCGCGCACTCACGCGCCGCGCCGTGGCCTTGAGCACGCCCGCCAGCGAATCGACGGTGCGGTAGGTTTCGGGCCGGCAAAAAGCCGCGGCCCGCTTTACCCCGCCAGCCGCCAGCTCACGGGCCAAGGTTTGGCGCAGCAGCGTGTCGGCAGTGGCGGTGAGGGAATCGCCGGCCCAACGAGTTGACTTCAGCAGCTCCTTGGGCATGATGCGCTTCACTTCCCAGTTGGCGGTTTCGATGCCAATGCGCTTGCTGTCTTTGAGGTGCTCAATCTGGTCGGGTCGGCAGGCGGTGGCCAGCAGCGCCAGGCCCAGCGCCAAACCGCAAAACTGCGCTGCGCGCATTGCAGCGCCGATTAGCGAAGTATTCCGTGGAAACAGGTTGTTGAAATTGGAGTGTAGCATGCCGGTTATGCAAACCCGGAACGCGCCATGGCGCGTTCCTACATCAGGTGGGCTCGGAGTTCTTCGTAGTTAACCGCCAAGGGCACGCTTCGTTTGGGCCGGCCCTGCAATTGCTGCACGGCTTGGGGCAGCGGGATGGCGTGGCCCAGAATGGGCTCCACCACGTCGGGAAACTTGACCGGGTGGGCCGTGGCCAGCACCATGCCTTCGGCCCCCGGGTGCTCGGCGCGGTAGCGTTGCAGGGCGGTGTAGGCCACGGCCCCGTGTGGGTCGAGCAGGTAGCCGCGCTCATGCCAAACGCTTCGGATGGCGGCCACGGTGTCCTCGTCGCTCACGGTGTCGGCGTGGAGGGCGGCCCGTAGCCGGTGCAAGTCGTTGCCGAACAGCTCCAGAATGCGCACAAAGTTGCTGGGGTTGCCCACGTCCATGGCGTTGGAAAACGTGGCCACGGCGGCGCGGGGCGTAAAGGTGCCGGTGCGCAGGTAGGCTGGTACGGGCTCGTTGGCATTGCAGGCCGCAATGAAATGCCCCAGCGGCAGCCCCGACGCCTGCGCCAAGAGCCCGGCGCACAAGTTGCCGAAGTTGCCGCTGGGCACCGCCACCACCGGCGCGGGCGCGTCGGCGGGCCACTGCTGCCAGGCAAAGCAGTAGTAGAGCTGCTGCGGCAGCCAGCGCGCCACGTTGATGGAGTTGGCCGACGTGAGAAAGCGCCGCTGGGTCAATTCCCGGTCCTGAAAGGCCTGCTTCACCAGCGCCTGGCAGTCGTCGAAGGTGCCGCTGACTTCCAGCGCCGTGATGTTTTGGCCCAAGGTGGTGAGCTGCTGCTCCTGCACCGGGCTCACCTTGCCCGAGGGGTAGAGAATCACCACCTCCACCCCGGGCACGCCCAGAAAGCCGCTGGCCACCGCCCCGCCCGTGTCGCCGGACGTGGCCACCAGCACGGTTACGGGCGGCGTGTCGCCGCGCTGGGCAAAGTAGCCCAGGCAGCGGCTCATAAACCGCGCGCCCACGTCCTTAAATGCCAGCGTGGGCCCATGAAACAGCTCCAGCGCCGACACACCCGGCGCCACCGGCACCAGCGGAAAGGCAAAATCCACGGCCGCGGCGCAGATGCGCTGCAAGTCCGCCTCGGCAATGGTGGCGCCCACGTAGGGCCGCATCACGTTCAGGGCCACGGTGGCTTTGCTCAGGCTGCGCAGCTCGCGCAGCAAGCCGGGCTGCAGCCGGGGGATGGTTTCGGGGAAATACAGGCCGCCACCGGGCGCCTGCCCGGTGATGGTGGCCGTGCGGAAGTCAACCGGCGGCGACTGGTGGCGGAGGCTGTAGTATTTCATTGTAGTTGTTTGTAGGAGCGCGCCACGGCGCGCTCGGTCGTTGAACTAATCGGGGGCGGTGCACAAAATCTTCCCACCGCCAAAAATATCGGGTCGTCGGTCCCCAAACCGTTCGCCGCCGAACGCGCCGTGGCGCGTTCCTATCCTACCACATGGGCGCCTTGCGTGCCCACCGGGCCCACGTAAATGTTGTACGTAATTCCCAATTCCGTAAACACGCTGCCCATGGCCCGGCCCACTGCCTGCGCAAGGGCCTCGGTCTTATTCAACATGAAAATAGATGGCCCCGAACCGGAAATACCGCCGCCTATGGCCCCGGCCGCCAGGGCCCGCGTGCGCGCTTCCGCCAAGCCCGGGATTAGGGACAGCCGCGCCGGCTCCACGATGTAGTCGCCCAGCGAGCGGCCTATCAAGTCGTAGTCGGCCGTGAGAAAGCCGGCCACCAGCCCCGCCACGTTGGCCCACTGCCGCACGGCCAGGCCCAGCGGCACCTGCGCCGGCAGCACTTTGCGCGCGTCACTCGTTTTCACCTCAATCTGGGGGTGCACCACCGCCACCCACAGCGGCGGCGAAGCCAGGGCCACAATGTCCGGCACCGGTTCCAGCGCCCGCACAATGGTAAACCCGCCAAAAACAGCCGGCGCAATGTTGTCGGCGTGGCGGGCCCCCGAAGCCACGGCTTCGCCTTCCATGGCAAAATTCACCAGCTGCATTTTGGTGAAGCGGTTGCCCAGCAGGGCGTTGGCCGCCACCACGGCGCCCACGGCACTGGCCGCGCTGCTGCCCACGCCGCTGCCGGGCTTGATGCCTTTGGTGATTTCCACGTCGAACCCTGTTTGCTCCGGAATTTGCCGCAGCAAGGCCTGCAAAGCCACTCCCGCCACGTTGTGGGCCGGGTCGGTGGGCAAATTATACGGGTCGAGGTGCTGAATGCGAATGCCCGGCTTTTCGCTCCGGCGCATGCGAATGGTGTCGTACGGAGCGGCTAGGGCTAAGCCCAGGACATCGAAGCCGCAGCCAAGGTTGGAAAGGGTAGCAGGAGAATGAACGAGAACGGAATCGGGCATGGGAGATAGTAGCGCGAACTTTGTAGTTCGCGTTCGGAAACGAGCTAACGGCGCGGGGACGCGAACTACAAAGTTCGCGCTACTGCCCGCTACAGCCTTGCGGCGCGGACAATATCCGCAAAGACACCCGAGGCGGTGACCTCCGCGCCGGCCCCCGCCCCTTTCACCACGAGCGGCTGCTCCACGTAGCGGTCGGTGTAGAAGAGCACCACGTTGTCTTTGCCGCGCAGGTCGTACAAGTCGTTTCCCGGGGCTACCTGCTGCAGGCCCACGGCGGCGCGTCCGTCGGCGTAGCGGGCCACGAATTTGAGGCGCTTGCCGGCGGCTTCCGCCGCATTGTAGAGGGCGCGGAAATGCGTTTCATGCGCGGCCATCTGGGCGTAGAAAGCATCTACGTCGCCTTCCATGCAAGCCGGCGGCAGGAAACCGTCGATGTTGATGTCGCTCATTTCCATTACCTGCCCGGCTTCCCGGGCCAGAATCAGGATTTTGCGGGCCACGTCGGTGCCGCTGAGGTCGAGGCGCGGGTCGGGTTCGGTGTAGCCTTCGTCCTGGGCCTGGCGCACCACCTCGGCGAAGGGGCGGCTGCCGTCGTAGTTGTTGAACACAAAGTTGAGCGTGCCCGAGAGCACGGCTTCCATGCGCCGCACCACGTCGCCGCTGCGCGTGAGGTCGTTCAGCGTGCCGATGACGGGCAGGCCCGCGCCCACGTTGGTTTCGAACAGAAAGCTGGCGTTGAATTCCTTGGAAAGGCTTTTCAGGCGGGCGTAGCTGGCGTAGTCCGCGGACGCGGCCACCTTGTTGCAGGCCACCACGGCAATGCTTTTCTCCAGCAAGCTGGGGTAGCAGCTGGCCGCAGCCGGGTTGGCCGTCACGTCCACGAAAATGGAATTGCGCAGGTTGCGGTCGATGATGAGTTGGGTGAATTCCTCCAGCGACTGCGCGGGCGCTTCGGCCAAGGCTTCCGGCCAAGCCGTGAGGTCGAGGCCCGCTTCGTTCACCAGGCAGTGGCGGCTGTTGGCAATGGCCACCACGCGCACCTGCAGGCCCAGCTTTTCCAGTAGGTGCTGCTGCTGCTGTGCCAGCTGCCCCAGCAGCTTGCTGCCCACGTTGCCCGGCCCCAGGATGAACAGGTTCACCTGCTTCACCGTGGCCTCGAAGAAGGCTTCGTGCAGCACGTTGATGGCCTTGCGCACGTCTTCGGCCCGAATGACGGTCGAGATGTTTTTCTCCGAAGCGCCCTGGGCAATGGCCCGGATGTTCACCCCGTTCTGCCCCAGCGCGCCAAACAGCTTGCCGCTGATGCCGGGGTGGTCTTTCATGTTTTCGCCCACCAGCGCCACAATGGCCAGCCCGCGCTCCGGCCGCAGCGGCTCGATGCGCCCGGCGGCAATTTCCACGGCAAATTCTTCATCCACCGCCGCTTGCGCGGGCCCGGTGTCCTGCGCCGCCACGCCCACGCAAATGGAGTGCTCCGACGAGCTTTGGGTGATGAGCACCACGTTGATGCGCTCGCGGGCCAGGGCCGCAAACAGCCGCATCGAGAAGCCCGGAATGCCCACCATGCCGCTGCCTTCCAGGTTGAGCAGCGTGAGGTTGCCGATGCTGGAAATGCCTTGGATGACGGCCGCGGCGCGGGGCGGGGCCACTTCCACCAGCGTCCCGTAGTCGGCGGGCGCGAAGGTGTTTTTAATCCAGAGCGGAATGCCGCGCCGCATCACCGGCTGGATGGTGGGCGGGTAGAGCACCTTGGCGCCGAAGTGCGACAGCTCCATGGCTTCCTGGTACGAAATGCGCGCAATGGGCCGGGCATTGCGCACCAGGCGCGGGTCGGCGGTCATCATGCCGCTCACGTCGGTCCATATTTCCAGCTTCTCGGCGCCCAGCGCGGCGGCCAGCAAGGCGGCCGTGTAGTCGGAGCCGCCGCGGCCCAGCGTGGTGGTGGTGCCGTGGGCATCGGCGGCGATGAAACCGGGCACGACCCAGATAGTGGCTTCGGTTTTGGCTTGGTAGTCCGCTACCAATTTTTCGGTCGTGGCCATGTCCACTTCAGCCATGCCGAAGCGGGAATTGGTGCGAATCAGTTGCCGGGCATCGGCCCAAGCCACTGTCAACCCTTGGGCCTGGGCCGCAGCCGCAATCAGGCGCGACGAGAGCAGCTCGCCGTAGCTCATCAGCTTGTCGAGGGTGCGGTCAGACAACTCGCCCAAGGCGAAAATGCCGTTGCATAGTTGGCTCAACTCCTCAAACTGCGCCTGAATCAGGGCCACGGCGGTGGGCTGACCGCCGGCGTTGTCCAGCAGGTCCTGGGCGGCGGCCACGTGCCGCTGCTCCAGCTGCTGCAGCGCCTCGCGGTAGGTTTCGTCGGCTTGCGCGGCGGTGCGGCCGGCGCCAATCAGCGCATCGGTGGTGCCGCCGAGGGCAGAAACGACCATGACGACCGGTGCCTGCCCCGCGGCCTCGGCGGCGATGGCAATGGACCTTCGAATGTTCTCGGCGGAGGCCACGGAGGTGCCCCCAAACTTCAATACTTGCATGAGCGGGATGTCGCTTTGAGAATTGCGCCCGCCCCGGCTGCACCACCCAAGCCCACAGCCGGTGGTGAACCAACCGCTACCCAACTGGCGTCGGAGCGCCGAAGAGACGCAAAAACAGGTTGTCCGGGCCAGAAACGTTGCTGAAACCCCTGCCCGCGACCCCTCCCCCTTCCGGGCGAGGCGGCACAGACCCGCGCAATGTACTGCCTGGCGGTGCAAGTTGTGCATGGCCGGCTTGCCTTTGGGCCGGGCTGGGCCACAGGCTTTAGCCGCCCGGCGTCACCATGCTGTGGCCAAGCAAAACCGTTCGCGACTGCCCCATTCAAGACGAGAGAACGTTGGGCAGCTTCAGGGAGAAAGTAGTGCCTTCGCCCTCCTGGCTTTCTACCGTGAGGGTACCGCCGTGGCCTTGGGTCACAATGTCGTGGCTCAGCGACAGGCCCAGGCCCGTGCCCTCGCCGGTGGGCTTGGTGGTGAAAAACGGCTGAAATATTTTCTGCTTGACGCTTTCGGGGATGCCCGTGCCGTTGTCCGTCACCCGGATAGCCACCTGCCCGTTCACCCGCTGGGTCGAGACGCTCACGGTGGGCGCATAGCCCGCTTCACCGGCCCGCTGGCGCTGGCGCACGGCGTAAAAAGCGTTGCCAAACAGGTTGAGCAGTACCCGGCCCAGGTCGGCCCCCACGGCGTCGACCAGCGGCAAGTCGGCGGCCAAATCGGTTTTCAGCTCGGCGTTGAAGCTCTTGTCCTTGGCGCGCAGGCCCTGGTAGGTCAGGCGCAGGTATTCCTGGCACAGCGCGTTCAGGTTGGTGGGCTGGCGCTCGCCGGTGCTGGTGCTGCTGTGGTCCAGCATGCCGCGCACGATGCCCGCCGCCCGCTTGCCGTGCTCGGTTATCTTGGTCAGGTTGTGCCGGAGGTCGCCCAGCAGCTCCGTTTCCAGGGCCGGGTCGCGTTGCGGACGGGCTTGCTCCTCGGCCAGCTCGTCGAGCAGCTCGGCCGAGACTTCGGAGAAGTTGTTGACGAAGTTGAGCGGATTCTGAATCTCGTGGGCGATGCCGGCCGTGAGCTCGCCCAGGCTAGCCATCTTTTCCTTTTGAATGAGTTGGGCCTGCGTGGCGCGCAGCTCGGTGAGCGAGGTATCGAGTTGGTCGCGCTGGGTTTGAAGCTCCTGCTTCTGAGTCGTCACGGCTTCGTTGAGGCGGTTGAGGGCCGCGTTGGCTTGCTGCTGGCGGCGGTTGCCGCGCCAAAGCACGAAGCCCAGGCCGGCCAGCAGGCCCAGCACCGTGAGCACGCCGCCCAACACCCAGCGCTGGCGCCGGGCCCGGGCCGCGGCTTGCGCCTGCTCGGCGCGCAGGCCGGCAATGCGCGTAGTTTGGGCGCGGTCGGCTTGGGTGAGCTCGTATTGGGCCACGCGGGTAGCGGCCTGGGCTGTGTTGAGCGTGTCGGTCAGGCTCAGCGCGGCCAGGGCGTACGGCGTGGCGCGGGCGGGCTGACCGCGTTGCTGGTAGAAGCGCGCCAGGGCTTGCAGGTAGGCCAAGCGCAACGGCGTCTGGTGCTCCTGCCGGGCTTGGCGGTAGGCCACTTGCCAGGCGGTTTCGGCGCGGGCATAGTCGCCCGTGGCCGCGTAGTACTGGGCCCAGGTCGCATTTAATTCGCAACTCCCTCTACTTGAAAACAGGGGTAGTTGTAGCGAATCAACCAAATGCTGGGCGTGCTGCAGCAAAGGGCGCACTTCAGCCACTCGACCTAAGGCCAACAACACGGAACTTTGCTGTACCAAACCCACGGCTTTCTCAGCGGCCGCTACCGTGTCGCCCGGCATGCGCGGACGCAGCGATAGGGTCGTGTAACGCAGGGCCAGCGGGTAGCGCCCTTGCCGCAGGTAGATGCTGGCAATGCTGCGGTTTAGGTATGCCCAACTGCCAGTTCTGTCGCCTGGCCAGCTAGCCGCCTGTTGCAGGTAGGGCAAGGCGCGGGAACTGTTGCCCCACTCGGCGTACTGGGCCCCTATCACGCCAATCTCATTGTAATACCGCAAGTTGGAGAAAGTGCGAAACAGCTCGGCTGCCCGCAGCCGGTAGCTAATGCCTTGGTTGTAGTCGCCCTGCGCACCGTAGTAGCCACCCAGGACGCGGTAGCACATGGCCACGTTCTCCACCGGCCCACGGTGCTGGTAGTAAGCCAGCTTTTGCTGAAAGTATACTCGCTTGGCTTCCGGCTGCTGCAACTCGTTGTAGATATCTCGAATTACCTCAAGCCGCAAGGGCTGCGGCGTGGGCCCCAAGGCATCGTAGTACTTCACAATAGTCTGATAACTATCGAGCAAGGCTGGCAGATTCAGGGGCTTCGTGGCTTCGAGTTTGTCAGAGGCCAAAGTCAGGCTCCACGCTTCCCGCTCGGGGTAGTGCAGCCGGGTAGCCAAGGCCAGAGCCTCCTGGTCTTCCGCCTCCGTCGTGTACGATAGGCGCAGCAGGTGCACAATGGTTTCCAGGCGCTGCGAGTCGACTTGCTGGCCAGCGAGCACGCGCCGCAACGAGTCGGGCGAGGCATCCCAGTAGCGGTGGTCGAAGCGGGTGGCGCGCAACCGGCGCTGATACTGGACCTTGTCAGCCGGACTTGGCTGGGCCCGCGCCGCCGGGCTCAGCAGGAACAGCAGCGCCAAGCCGCAGAAAAGGCGAAGTAGAAATGAGCACATAAGCTAAACGGAAGAAGTAGGTAAGCAAATGGTGAAGGCGGTGCCCTCCCCTTCTTGGCTTTCGACGGTGAGCGTGCCGCCGTGGCCCTGGGCAATGATGTCGTGCGAAAGCGAGAGGCCCAGCCCAGTGCCCTCGCCCGTGGGCTTGGTCGTGAAAAACGGCTGGAAAATCTTGGCCTGCACGCTGTCGGAAATACCGGTGCCGTTGTCACTCACCCGGATTTGCACGTGCCCGTTCACCCGCTCGGTCGTCACGCCCACGGTGGGCTGGTAGCCGGGCTCGCCCGCTTGCTGGCGCTGGCGCACGGCG
>DASVTG010000749.1:0-3079 GCA_036387695.1 Hymenobacter sp.
GGATTTCGCAGATTCAATTTCGGTTGTTCTGGAAGTCCAAGAAAGCACAAAAAAGGCCACCATTTGGTGGCCTTTTTCATTTGCATCGTGGCTAATTGAATCTGCGAAATCCGTTTAATCGGCGGAAATCTGCGGTTCAGACACCTGCTTTCAATTTCTCGCCGAACAGGGCCTTCACCTTCTCCACTTTGGGGCGGGCCACAAACTGGCAGTAGGGCTCGTGGCCGTGCAGGTTGAAGTAGTTCTGGTGGTAGTTCTCGGCGGGGTAGAAGGCCGGGGCCGCCACAATTTCCGTCACCACCGGGTTGGGGAAGGCGTGGTTGTCGTTGAGCTTCTGCTTGTACTCCTCGGCCAGTTGCTTTTGCTCCTCGCTGTGGTAGTAAATGCCCGAACGGTACTGGGTGCCCACGTCGTTGCCTTGGCGGTTGAGCGTGGTGGGGTCATGGGTTTTCCAGAAGATTTCCAGCAATTCCTTGTAGCTGATAACGGCGGGGTCGAAGGTGATGTCGATGACTTCGTTGTGGCCCGTGAGGCCGCTGCATACCTCCTTGTAGGTTGGGTTTTTGATGCGGCCGCCCGTGTAGCCGGACACCACTTTCTCCACGCCTTTGAGGTTCTGAAAAACGGCCTCGACGCACCAAAAGCAGCCGGCTCCGAATGTTGCTTGTTCCATGGGTAAGGATTAATTCTTTGGTTGTGGGTACAACCCGATAGACGCGGTACGGGTTATTGCCTTACAAGGCGGCGCTGGTCAGCCGCCGGCAAGCGAGTTCTAGCGGCGAAACCGCTCGGCCACCACCAGTTCTTTCGAGCCAGCGGTGTACTGGTAGAATCCTTCGCCGGATTTGGCGCCCAGTCGACCGGCCATCACCATGTTCACCAGCAGCGGGCAGGGGGCGTACTTGGGGTTGCCCAGGCCGTCGTGCAGCACGCGCAATATGGCCAGGCACACGTCCAGGCCAATAAAATCGGCGAGCTGCAGCGGGCCCATCGGGTGCGCCATGCCCAGCTTCATCACCGTGTCAATCTCCTCCACGCCGGCCACGCCCTCAAACAGCGAGATGATGGCCTCGTTAATCATGGGCATGAGAATGCGGTTGGCCACGAAGCCGGGGTAATCGTTTACCTCGGTGGGGGTTTTGCCCAACTGCCGCGACAGCTCCATTACTTGCTGCGTCACGGCGTCGGAGGTGGCGTAGCCGCGAATCACCTCCACCAGCTTCATCACCGGCACGGGGTTCATGAAGTGCATGCCAATCACCTGCTGCGGGCGTTTGGTCACGGCCGCAATTTTGGTAATGGAGATGGACGACGTGTTCGAGGCCAGAATGGCTTCGGCGGGCGCGTGCTGGTCCAGGTCGTGGAAGATTTGCAGCTTGAGGTCCACGTTTTCGGTGGCCGCTTCCACCACCAGCCCGGCGTTGGCCACGCCTTCGGCCAGGGAAGTGAAGGTGCGCAGGCGGCCCAGCGTGGCGGCCTTGTCGTCCTCGCTCAGGCTGGCTTTGGCCACTTGGCGGTCCAGGTTTTTGGTGATGGTGCCCAGGGCGCGGTCGAGGGCCGGCTGGTTGATGTCGACAAGCGCAACGGTAAAACCGTGCTGTGCAAACACGTGGGCAATGCCATTGCCCATGGTGCCGGAGCCAATAACGGCGACGTTCATAAGGTGCGAAAAAAAGTGGGTGGGAATAGAAAGAACGCCCAAATGGACGCCTGTCGCAAAGCTACGGCACTATTAGGAAGTGCTATTTTTGTTTGCATCGTGAAAGTTATTTTTTCATTTATTATATCCTTATTAGAAGTGCCCCCGTACAAGCCCGCACAACACTTCTTTTTTCCTTTCACCTCCTTCAATCTCTCCAGCCATGGGCAACCTCCTGTATATCATCGCCGTCATTCTTATCATCATCTGGGCTCTTGGCTTCTTCGGAATACTGGGCACGGGAATGGGCAGCAGCAATCTGATTCACATCTTGCTCGTAATTGCGGTGATTGCCATTCTATTCCGCATTATTAGCGGACGAAGCGCCGTCTAACGACGGAGTGGATTAGCTAAAAACACAGAAAAGCCGCACTAGTTATCTAGTGCGGCTTTTCTGTGCGCGGACAACCCGGCTTATTTTCCGAAATTGTACAGGAAGCTAAAGCGCAGCACCAGCCCCGGATATAGCGAGTAAAGGCTGCTGTCGAAATTGTACAGCCCGACAATGTCCACTGCCGCGTTTTGGCCCAGGTACGAGCGATAGCCAACGCCCGCGAGGGGAGTGGAGACGGTGCGCTTGTATTTGTAGTACCCGTCGTTGGGGTCAAAGTCAACCAGTTCGGCGTTGGTGACTTCGTATTCGGCGTGAACAAAAAACTCCTTGTACACGATGTACTGCGCGAATGCTTTCACGCCAAGGCTGCTCGATGCGATGCTGTTATCGCCCTGCCTGTTCAAGGCATAGCCCGCGTTTTTGGCATTGTCGTTCAAGCTGAAGCTGCTATAGGCGTAGGAGATGCCCGGCCCAATGGCAAACTTGTCGGTGAGGCGGAAGCCCACGGCCGGTGCGGCGCTCACGTTGAATTGGTTGAGCCCGCCGCTGGACGAAAAGCCCAGGCCGAAATTGGTGTAGAGAAACTTCTTTGTCGGCGGCTTGTCCTCGGCGCCCCCCGCTTTGGTGGCCTTGCGGTTGGGGAAGTCCAACCCCGAAGGGGCGTTGGGCGAAGGCTCCACCGCGGGAAACTCGGGCGCGGGCGTCGGAGCCGCTGGTTCGGTAGTGGGAGCGGTGGTAGGCGCGGGTGCTGGTACCGGAGCCGGCTCAACCGGGCGCGGCTGCGCGGGCGGCGGGCCGGGAGGAGCCGAGTTCAGCACCGGCTTTTCCTGGGCCTGGGCGCGGTGGGCGGGCAGGCCAGCAATGCCGGCGAGCAGCAGCAACGGAAGCAAATGGCGTTTCATAATGGGGAATGAAGAATGAGGAATCAAGAGCGAGGAATTATGGATTGGGAATTCTTCATTCCGCATTCTTCATTCCCCGGTAAGCGCAGCGTTAGGCGAGCTTGTACATTTTCTGGCGCTGGGTTTTCAGCGCCTCGTCGGCCA
>DASVTG010000750.1:0-10855 GCA_036387695.1 Hymenobacter sp.
AACATAGATTTCCTCTAGGCGCTTGGCAATGCCAATGACCGGAATTTGCCCCCAAAGGTTAAGGTCCTTCAACGCCTTGACAGCCATACCGAGCTGGCCTTTGCCGCCGTCGACAATCACAAGCTGGGGCAGGCTGGCGCCCTCGTCCACCAAGCGGCGGTACCGGCGCGAAACGACTTCATACATCGAGTCGAAGTCGTTGGGACCAACAACGGTTTTGATGTGGTAGTGGCGGTAGTCTTTCTTGCTGGGCTTGGCGTTGCGGAAGCAGACCATGGCGGCCACGGGATTATCGCCCTGGAAGTTGGAGTTATCGAAGCACTCGATGTGCTTGGGCAGCTCGGTGAGGCGCAGGTCCTTTTTGATGGTTTCCATGATGCGCACCTCGTTGAGGTCCTTGCTGCGCTCGTTCATGCTTTCCTTCTCCTTACGGGCGTAGAGCACGTTTTTGAGGGCCAACTCAACAAGCTTGCGCTTGTCGCCAATTTGGGGGACGGACTGGGTGACACCGGGCAGGGGCAACTCCACGGGCACGTTCGTCAGGATTTCGCGAGACTCGCTTTCAAACTCCTGGCGCATTTGCATGACGAGGGGAGCGAGAATTTCGGCGTCCTCTTCGTCAAGCTTTTTGGTGACTTCCAGGCTTTGGGTGAGGATAATAGAGCCGTTCATGACCTTGAGGTAGGTGATGAAGCCCGACTTCTCGTTGCTGGCGATGGCGAAAACGTCGATGTTGGTGAGCGTGTCGCTCACGATGGTGCTCTTGGCCTGGAAGGCGTCGAGTTTGTCGAGCTTCACCTTGAACTGGTGGGCCTGTTCGTAGTGCATTTCCTGCGCAGCCTTGGTCATCTGCTCGCGGAAGTACTGCTTGGGGATGCGCAGGTCGCCGTTGAGAATGTTGCGAATTTGCTGGATGTAGCCGTTGTAGGTAGCTTCGTCTTCGCGGGCCACACAGGGGGCGTTGCAGTTGCCGAGCTGCAATTCAAGGCAGGGCCGGAACTTGCCGGCTTCCACGTTTTCGGGGGTCAGCTTGAAGTTGCAGGTGCGCAGCGGGTAGAGCGCCCGGATGAGTTCCAGCAAGACGTTGAGGGCCGTGCCATTGGCGTAGGGGCCGTAGTAGCGCGAGCCGTCGTTAATCTTGTTGCGGGTGGGGATGAGGCGTGGAAACCGCTCGTTGGTGAGGCAGAGGTAGGGGTAGGTTTTGCCGTCCTTCAGCAGGATGTTGTACTTGGGCTGGTGCTGCTTGATGAGGTTGTTTTCCAGCAAAAATGCATCGGACTCGCTGTCCACGATGGTGAACTCAAGCCGCTTGATGTTGCGGACCAGCTGTTGGGTCTTCTTGTTATGGTCCTGCTTGGTGAAGTAGCTGCTCACCCGTTTGCGCAGGTCGATGGCCTTGCCCACGTAAATGATGCCTTCGTCGTCGAAGTACTTGTACACGCCCGGTTTGTGAGGCAGCGCACTGATTTGGGCTTGTAGTTCGGGATTGGCAGCCATGTTCTGGGTTGAATCAATTAGGAGGGGCGGCAGAGCGAATGCCTCACGCAACCCCGTCAAGAATAACGAAAAATGGCCGGCGAAAGGTCGCCGGCCATCTAATTAAACGCAGAAAATAGCGACTAGATGTCTTCCTCGCTCAGGTCGATGGGGTCGCGGCGGTCTAGCTTCTGGTCGTCGGGGATGGTGTCGCGCTGGCCGCCGTAGTATTTCGAGCAGTCTATTTCGATGCTGAGCGGGGCGGCTGGCTTGGGGAAAGGCGCCGTGCTGATGCCGATGCTTTTGTCCTTGTACACCTTTTGCATGAACAGGCCGTAGAGCGGCAGCGCCAGGCGCGCGCCCTGGCCGTAGGCGCCGGTGCGGAAGTGAATGCTGCGGTCTTCGCCCCCTATCCACATGCCGCACACCAAGTCGGGGGTGATGCCCATGAACCAGGCATCGGAGTAGTTTGAAGTGGTGCCGGTTTTGGCGCCAATTTCATAAGGAAATTTGAAGCCGGTGTGCAAGATGGTGCTGGTGCCGCCGGGCTCCGTGGTGCTCGCCTGAAGCATGTAGGTCATCAGGTAAGCGGTTTCTTCGCTAAGCACTTCCTTGGTGCGGGGCACAAATTCGCGCAGCACGTTTTTGTTCTTGTCCTCGATGCGGGTGACCATGATGGGCGAGGTCCACACGCCCTTGTTGACGAAAGTGGCGTAGGCCCCGCACAACTCGAAAATGCTGCAATCGGAAGCACCGAAGCCGATGGCCGGCACCGGGTCGATGGGCGACTCGATGCCCATGCGCTTGGCGTAGCCGGCAATGGTTTCGGGCGTGAGCTTCATCACCAGCCACGCCGTGATGGAGTTCATGGAGCGGGCCAGGGCCTGGCGCAGGGTGAACACGCGGCCCGAGAAACCGCCTTCAAAGTTCTTAGGAGTGTAGGGCTCGCGCCCTGCTACCCCTGGAAACGTGGTGGCCACATCCGGCCGCGGAAAGCAGGGCGAGTAGCCTTGGTCGATGGCGGCCGTGTACACAATGGGCTTGAACGTGGAGCCCGGCTGGCGCTTGCCTTGGCGCACGTGGTCGAACTTAAAGAACTTGTAGTTGGGGCCGCCCACCCAGGCTTTCACCTGGCCATTCAGCGGGTTCATGGCCATGAAGCCGGCCCGCAGGTAGCGCTTGTAGTAGGCCAGCGAATCGAGTGGCGACATCATCATTTCCTTCTCGCCCTGCCAAGTGAACACCTGCATCTTGTACTTCTTGCGCAGGTAGTAGTTCACCGAGTCGCGGTTGCCGTCGTAGATGTTCATCAGCGACTTGTAGCGTTGGGTGCGGCGCATGGAAATGTTGAGGAAGTCGGGGATAACTTTGCCGTTCTCGTCGCGCCAAGGCAACTGGCCCTTCCAATGTTGGGTAAACCACTTCTGCTGCAAAGCCAAGTGCTCAGCCACCGATTTCTCGGCGTATTCCTGCATGCGCGAGTCGATGGTGGTGTAAATCTTCAGGCCGTCGGCGTACAAGTCGTGGTCGGTTTCCCTGGCCCAGGCCAGCAGCGATTTGGCAACTTCCGACCGGAAATAGGGCGCCAGGCCTTTCGTGGGGTTTTCCACGGAGTAATGCAGCACAATGTTCTTGGCTGTATCGGCCGCCAACTGCGCGTCGGTGATGTAGTTCGACTTGGCCATCTGGCGCAGCACCCAGTTGCGACGCTTTTTGGAGCGGTCGGGATGGGTGACCGGGCTGAATCGTCCCGGTGCGTTCACAATGCCCACCAGCGTGGCCGCTTCGGGAGTGGTCAGCTCCTTGGGCCGCTTGTTGAAAAACGTCTTGGCGGCTGTGTTGATGCCGAAGGAATTCGAGCCAAATTCCACGGTGTTGAGGTACATGCGCAATATTTCGCGCTTGGTGTAGTTGCGCTCCAGGCGAATGGCCAGTATCCATTCCTTGGTTTTGGTAATGAGCAGGCCCAGCTTGCCGTTGCCGTTCAGAGTGCCGTCGTTGAGGTCGGCCCGGGTGCGGAACAGCACCTTGGCCACCTGCTGGCTAAGCGTAGAGCCGCCGCCGTTGCGGTTGAACGTAGCCACGCCCACCACGGCCCGAAACACGCTTTTCATGTCGATGCCCGAGTGCTGCTCGAAACGCACGTCTTCGGTGGCGATGAGGGCATCGATGAGGTTTTGGGGCAAATCCTTGAACTCAACCGGCGTCCGGTTTTCGCGGAAGTATTTGCCCAGCAGCACCCCGTCAGCGGAGTAAATTTCCGAGGCCAGCTCGGAACGCGGGTTCTCCAGCGTTTTTAGGTTGGGCATGCGCCCGAACAGGTTCAGGAAGTTGCCGCTCACGGCCATCACAAACAGGCCCAGGCCCACCACGCCCGCGCCAAACAGCGCCCACATGGTGCGCGTGAAAGCCGTGAACCGTCCGTTGCGCACTGGTTTAAGTGGCGTCGGCTTGGGGCGGCGGGCAGGAGAGGAAGTCGGCATTGGATGAAGTTATGAGTTAAAAGTTAGGAGTTATGAGTTTACAAAAGCAGGTAAGCTCAGTCCTAGCACAAAGGTCCGATTGCCAACTCATAACTCATAACTCCTAACTTTTAACTCACTTGTACACGCGCTGATAAAAGCTCAAATACCCGGCCAAATCGCCGGTGGACTGCAACAGGGCCAAGTTTTCAAGGCTGATGACCACCGTTTGGTAGCCCGCGCCGCGCAGCCGCGCCAGCGGCGACTGCGGCCCCCGCAGCTTGGTAGCGTAGCTCTGGGCCACCTTGGCGCCGGGCAAGGCCCGCACCACCACCAAACTCTGGTCGGCCCCCAAAGCCGGCGTTTCAATTTGCAGATTGTTGGCCCGGAAAAACCGGCTGTTGTACGTCCCCAACTGCGCGGTCAGGTCGGCAGCCGCTGGGGCCGTTTTTGGGAACACCAAAACGACTGCGTGAGCGCCACTCAACTGCGTGGTATAAGCCGTGGCAGGAGCCGCTGGGGCCGGGGTAGCAACCGGGTTGTCAGGGGCCGGACTGCCAGCGGTGGGCGTCGCTGAAACGGGAGCCGGCACAGCTGGCAGCGCGCGCGGAGCAGGGGCGTTAGCGGCTGTGGTTGTAGCCGGCTGCGTTTTTGGGGCCGCGGTTTTGGCAACCTCAGCGGTGTTGGCTGGTGCCGGAGCATCTGCTTTCCCAGCCGGCGTTGGGAGGGGCGTGGGCCCAGCAGCCGGCGCAGGTTTGGGGGCTTCCGGAACTGAGCCGGCGGGGTTCAGCGCTTTCGCTGGGGTCTGGTCCTCCCGGTAGAAGATGCGCATCCGATTGTCTACCTCACCGGGCCGGAACACCGATATGGTCGGTTTCTCGGTAGAGGCCAGGGCACCTGCAATCTGGCCGGCATCCTGCTTCTTGTAGGTTTCGGCCAAGGCCCGGGCCTGGGGCACCAGCGGGCTGTTGGGGTATTCCTGGTAAAACTTCTCCACCGAGGAGCGGGCTGTGAGCGGCGGTTGGGTCCGAATAACCAGCAGCGTTTTCATATACGCCACAAGGTCGTTCAAGTCGCTTTTGGGGTATTGCTTTTCGGTGCGGGCCACCACGGCCGCGGCCTTCTTGAACTCCTGGTTTTTGTAATAAACAAAAGCCGAATCCACGCGGGCGGCCACGGCATTGTGCAGGGCGAGCTGATGTTCGCGGTACAACGGGTCCGCAATGAGCTTGGCGTACACCGATGCCGGAAATTCACGCTGCAAAGCGGCTGCGTATTGGGCCGCCTTGGCAGCATCGGGCTTGTCCTTGTAGTGCAGGTAAAGCAAGTAGTACGCCTCGGGTGCGTGCTCGCCGCGGGGGTAGCGAGTTACCTGCTTTTCGTAGGTTTCAAAGCCTTTCTCGCGCTCCTTCAACTGTTCTTTGTAAATGCTGCCCAGCTCATAGAGCGCGGCCTCAATCTGCATGTTAGAAGCCTGAAGCTGCGCGGGCGTAGTGGGCAAGCCGCCCCGGTACTTGCCGATGAGGGCATTTTTGGCGGCGGCGGGGTTCGCCGTCGCGCTGGCCGTGGTGGCGGAGTCAGTCAGGCCGCCATTCACCCGGGTTTGGTCGTTCCCGGTCACGGCCAGGGGGGCGCCGCCGTTGGCTTGGGTATTGGGCGAGCTGCTGGCTTGGCGGCTGGTCCGCCAGTTGTCCTGGAGCTGGCGGTCGCCCCACCTGCGAATGAATTCGGAGCGGGCCGTCCCGAGCGTGGCGGGGTTGTCGAAGTACCACTTGGCGCCAGTGGCCGTGGCCGTTGGGTCAAACGCCGACAGGTCATCGGCAGGGGCCGCGCCACCGGGCAAATTGCTGCCCACGCCGCTGCTGCTGGTGCTACGCGAAGCAATTTCGGCAGCCCGCTCAGTCACCTTTTGCAGCGCCGCAAGCCGGTCCGCCTCTTTCTGCTTGGCGGCAATCTCGGCGTCGGCGTATTGGCTCAGCCGTTGGTCCAGCTCCGCCTGGGGCAAGCGCACCAAGGCCTGCAGGCTGTCCTGGGTTTCGATGATGGTGTACTGCTTGGCAAACTCGCGCAGGATGTCGCTGCGCTCCTTGATGGCGGCATAGGTCTTGGCTTCTTTGGCCAGGGTCTGCACCGTGCTGTCGTAGTACGCCGCGGCGAGGCGGTATTTCTGCAGGTCTTCGTAATAAATGCGCCCGGCCAGCAAATAGGTGTAGCTCTTCTGCAGCCGGTTGGTGGTCGTGGCCTGAACGGACTTGCGCAACATCCCCAGCGCTTCCGGAAACTTCTTCTCGCGGTAGTTCAGCCGCGCCATTTCGTAGTAAATCTTGTCGCGGTAGTCCTTGTTCTTGGTGTCCTTCAGCAGGTCCACGAAGTACTTATCCAGCCGGGCGCGCTCCTTGGCGTTCAGGTCAGAAACCTGCGCCAGCATTAGCTTCGATTGAAAGTCCAGCTCATACGGCGGGTTGCGCGCCAGAATCTGGTTGAGCTGGTCGTACGCCTTCTTGGGCTCGCCCGCATCCTGGTACAGCTGCGCCAGCACGTAGCGCGTCCGCGACCGCTCGTTCTTAAACTCAATCAACGGAATGGCTCTTTCCAGCTGCGGAATGGCTTTAGCCGGTTCGTCGACGCGGATGTAGTAGTCGGCCCTGGTCAGAAACAGCTGGCGGGCGTCCTGCGGCAAACCGGTTTCCTTGTCGAGCAGGTCCGACACCGCTTTGGCGCTTTCCATCTCGCCCTGCGCCACAAACGTCCGCATCAAGCCAATCAGGGCTTCGTGCTTGGCGTTGGCGTCCTTGCTGGTTGAATTAACGTATTTGAATGTCAGCGCCGCGTCGCCAAACTGCATTTGGTAAAACCGCGACCAGCCCACCAGAATGTAGGCGTCATCGGTCCAGTCCGAGCCCGGCCGGTGCTGAATCGGCATCGAGGCTTTCTTGATGATGTCGTTCAAATCAGCCCGGCTGGCGCGCACCGTCGAGCTATCCAACGTCGGGAACAGCGGCAGGGTCTGATTGTAGTCGTTGATGCGGCCAGCGTACAGCTTCTCTTCGGTGGCGTGCAGTTTCTCGCGGGCCAGGAAATACGCGTTGTCCCGCGCCGCCACGTTGTTAAACGCGTGCGCCACCAGGTTTTTGTCCGAGGCGCAGCCCGCCGCGCCTAGCCCCAACAGTACAAGGAACAGCGCAGCCCAGCGGTATGTCAGCGAATGGAAAATCAAAGCCAAAGAATAGGAAAAAAAGCAGGTCGTTGCCCCGCAACGCGCGTAGCAACGCAAATTGTTCGCCCACGCCCAATAGCTAACGTCGTCGAAGAGGTAAAATTACGTTTTTCCGGGGGCAAATGCGGCCCGGCCTCAGAACGTAACTTTGTCCAGTCGCCTTCCTTCCTCTCCATGCCCACCCCGTCCGACACGCCGCCCCCCGGCTCCAACCGCCTCCAAGCCATTGCCAAGTATTCGGGGCTGGCGTTCCAGATGCTGGCCATCATCGGCGGCAGCACCTGGCTGGGCACCTGGCTCGACGCGCGCTTCGAGTCCCGCAACCCGTGGTTCACCATTGGCCTGATGCTGCTGGGCGTTTTCGTGGCCCTGTGGCAAGTCATCCGCAGCCTGACCAAGGACGTGCAATAAGCCACGCGCGTCCCGCATCGGCCCACCATCACACCTGCTTATGATTCGATTTCTGCGCCAATTCCTCTTGTTTGCCGGTGCGCTGGGGGGGCTGATATACGGCCTGCACTGTGCCTATGGCCCGGCCATTGTGCACCCGCGCACGGGGCTGCTGTTCGGTTTCATGGCCGGGCTCACGCTTGTTATTTACAGCCTCACGGCGCGCCTGGTAGCGGTGTCGCCCACCAACCTGGGCATTGGCTACCTCATCGGCATGACCCTTCGGATGCTGTCGTCGCTGGTTCTCGTAACGGTGCACTTGGCCCGCGGCGGCGCCCAAGAAGGACGAGGCGTCTGGACCTTCCTCGGGGCCTTCTTCCTGCTGTACTTTTCGTGGGCCGGGTTTGAAATCTGGGCTATTTTGAGTAACTTGCGGCCGATTTCAAAAAAGCAAGTAGCGCAAGCATAGCGCTTTAGCCCGAAATCTATCATTAACCTACTTTTAATGAAGCGTTTACTCTCGGTTCTTCTTTGCTTCGTATCCCTGTCCGTTTTTGCCAACGAACCCGCCGCTGAGGCCTCCAAAGGGGAGGGCTTCAATCCGGGCGAAATGATTTTGGAGCACATCGGTGATTCGCATGAGTGGCATTTGGCCACCCTCGGCGAAGGCGAGCACGCCAGCCACATCAGCCTGCCGCTGCCCATCATCGCCTACCAGCCCACCAAAGGCCTGAACGTGTTTTCGGGCAGCCAGCTGGCCCACGGCCACAGCCACAACGGCCTCAAGCTGGAAGAAGATAAACTGGTGGCCGAAGACGGCAGCAAAGTTTACGACTTCTCCATCACCAAAAACACCGCCTCGCTGCTGTTCAGCGCCGCGCTGATGCTGCTGGTGTTCACTGCCGTGGCCCGTGGCTACAAGAAGAACCACGGCCGCGCGCCCAAAGGCCTGCAGTCGTTCTTCGAGCCCATCATCATCTTCATCCGCGACGAAATTGCCAAGAAGAACATCGGCCCTAAGTACGAGCGCTACATGCCGTACCTGCTCACGGCCTTCTTCTTCATCTGGTTCAACAACCTGTTGGGCCTGATGCCCGGCGCGGCCAACCTCAGCGGCAACATTGCCGTGACCTTGGTGCTGGCCGTTCTCACCTTGATTATCACGCTGGCTTCCAGCAACAAGAACTACTGGGCCCACATCTTCGCCACGCCCGGCGTGCCGAAGCCGCTGTTGCCCATCATGATTGTGGTGGAATTCCTGGGCATCTTCACCAAGCCCTTCTCCCTGATGATTCGTCTGTTTGCCAACATCACGGCCGGACACATCGTGGTGCTGAGCTTCATTAGCCTGGTGTTCATCTTCAAGTCGTGGGCCGTGGCCCCGGTTACGCTGGCTTTCGGCTTGTTTATCAACATTCTCGAACTGCTGGTGGCCATTCTGCAGGCCTTCATCTTCACGCTGCTCACGGCCATGTACATCGGCGGTGCAGTGGAAGAACACCACGACGCTGACTACCAGATTGGCGGCGGCGAAGGAGCCGACCAGGCTCACGCCCACGCCCATTAATTCCATGACGTACTAGGCAGGCTCCTTGCCTGACCTGCTGGCTGCTTTAGTCAGACCGCGGCACTCCCCCCCCCCGCTGCGGGACTGGCTAGCTTTTTCTCTTCCCCTTTTTCTTTTTTTTATGCTTCTTTCTTTGTTGTTGCAGGCTGTTACTCAAATGGCTACTAACTACGGTCCTGGTTTGGCGGTAATGGGTGCCGGTATCGGTGCAGGTCTGGTTGCTTTGGGCGTTGGCCTGGGTATTGGTCGCATTGGCGGCAGCGCCATGGATGCCATCGGTCGTCAGCCCGATGCTTCGGGCAAAATTCAGACGGCTATGATTATCGCCGCCGCTCTGATTGAAGGTCTGGGCCTGTTCGCAGTCGTAGTCTGCGTACTTATCTGGACCAAACTCGTTTAGTGCTCTTTGCTGGGCTTCGGGCCCGGAAGTAGTTGGAAGCCCGCCGCCCGCTGCTGCCTATGCAGTTGGCGCGGCGGGCTTACCTGCTCCTACTGCAAGTAGCTGCCTTAACCGGCCTTATCCGGCGGTTCTTTAAATTCAATATTCCCTATGCCAGCTTTCTTAAATCCTGAACTCGGCCTGATTTTCTGGCAACTGGTTATCTTCTTGTTGGTGTTGTTCCTGCTGGCGAAGTTCGCCTGGCGGCCCATCCTGCTTTCGCTGAAAGAGCGGGAAGACACCATTGACAACGCGCTGCGCATGGCCGACCAGGCCAAAATAGAAATGCAGCAGCTGAAAGCTGGCAACGAGAAGTTGCTGGCCGACG
The DNA here is from genome assembly GCA_036387695.1 of Hymenobacter sp. GTDB lineage: Bacteria > Bacteroidota > Bacteroidia > Cytophagales > Hymenobacteraceae > Hymenobacter. Next base: position 9,880 of record DASVTG010000750.1, read on the forward strand.
CCCGCCACGAGCGCGACCGCATGATGCAGGAAGCCACCGTGATGGCCAATCAGCACCGCGACGCCGAACGCGCCCGCGCCACGGCCGAAGCCAACACCATCATTCAGCAAGCCCGCGAAGCCATCCAGCAGGAGAAAAACGCCGCGCTTGCTGAAGTGAAAAACACCGCTGCCCAACTGTCGGTCGACATCGCCGAGCGCATCCTGCGCCGCGAGCTGGCCGAGCCCGCTGCCCAAACGCAGCTGGTGGATTCGTATTTGAAAGACGTAAAACTTAATTAAGCTGCTAGCTTTTAGCCGTTAGCTTTTAGCTTTTTGTTCTCCTAAACTGGAACTAAAGCACGACGCTAACAGCTAACAGCAAAAGGCTATTAGCTAACATAAAATGGCTGACCAACGAGTAGCGGCCCGCTACGCCAAGTCGCTCCTCGACTTGGGCAAGGAGATGGGCACGCTGGATAGCGTGAAAGAGGACATGGACTTGCTGAGCAAGACCATGGCCGAAAGCCGCGAGCTGCGGCTGTTGCTGCGCAACCCGATTGTGAAGCACGACAAGAAGCTGGCCATCCTGAACGCCATCTTCGGCGGCAAGGTGTCGGACATGACCATGCGTTTCTTCACCATCCTCACCGAGAAAAACCGGGAGGCGGCGCTGGAAAGCATGGGTACCGAGTTCCAGGTGCAGTACAATGCCATGCAGGGCATCCAAATGGCGGAAGTGACTTCGGCCACGCCGCTCACGGCCATTTCGCGCCTTGAAATGCGGAAACTGGTGACCCAGCAAACCGGGCTGACAGAAGTGGAACTTACCGAGAAGGTGGACCCGGAACTCATCGGCGGTTTTGTGCTGCGGGTCGGCGACAATCAGATTGACGATTCCGTGCGCACCAGCCTCCGCAAAATGCGCATCTCTTTGCAAGAAAATTCCTATCAACAGAAGATGTGATGAGGCTTTTGGTAATGAGGTGATGAAGTCC
>DASVTG010000751.1:0-3493 GCA_036387695.1 Hymenobacter sp.
AGTCATAGCAGCGGAATAAATAATAAGAGAGATTGTCCAAATATACGTATTGCCCTTCCATACGCCTTAAACAGGCCGGGAAGTTCGGTTTCCTTTCTCATGCCTGCCGTTCTTGCGTAATAATTCCAACCCATGAAAAACTTTACCTCCTTCGCCGATGCCGGCGACTACAAAGCCCTGCTCCAACAAGCGCTGGAAATCAAAGCCAACCCCTACGGTTACCAGCACATCGGGCGCAACAAAACCATCGGCCTCATCTTTTTCAACCCCAGCCTGCGCACCCGGCTTAGCTCGGTTAAGGCGGCTTATAACCTCGGCGCCCAAGCCTGGGTACTGAACGCCGGCGCCGACTCCTGGACCCTGGAAATGGCCGACGGCGCGGTGATGAACGGCGGCACCCAGGAGCACGTCAAGGACGCCATTGCGGTGATGAGCCAGTACTGCGACGTGCTGGGCGTGCGCACGTTTCCTACCCTCAAGGACAAGGCCGAGGATTACGGCGAAGTCGTGTTTAACAAGATTCTGCAATACGCCACCGTACCCGTTATCAGCCTGGAAAGCGCCACCCTGCACCCCCTGCAGTCGTTCGCCGACCTCATCACGGTGGCCGAAACCAAGCAGAAGGAACGCGTGAAAGTGGTGCTCACCTGGGCCCCGCACGTGCGCGCCCTGCCCCAATGCGTGCCCAATTCCTTCTGCGACTGGTTCTCGGAAATCGACTGGGTCGACTTCGTTATCACCCACCCCGAAGGCTATGAGCTGGACCCCAAATTTACCAAAGGCGCCCGCATCGAATACGACCAAAAGAAGGCCCTGGAAGGCGCCGACTTCGTGCAGGCCAAAAACTGGAGCAGCTACCGCGACTACGGCAAAGTGCTTGGCAACGACCCCGCCTGGATGCTCACCCCCGAGCACATGGCCCTGACCAGCGACGCCAAATTCCTACACTGCCTGCCCGTGCGCCGCAACGTGGAAGTATCCGATGCCGTGCTCGACGCGCCCGGCTCGCTCATCATACAGGAAGCCGGCAACCGCACCATCTCCATGCAAACCGTGCTGCACGAGCTGCTGAAGTAACTGCTGGAACCAAGTTGCAACAGCCCCCACGAAGTCAGAATTTGTGGGGCTGTTGTGTTTTGTGCTATACCTCCGCTTTGCTCGGAATTTCCAGCGCGGCTTCGGGCGGCGCCGGGTTATTCGGGCACGAAACCGGGGCTTACTAACAAATCGAGGGCTTGTCACAATCAACTAAATGTGTTTAGTGCAGGCCGCGCACGGCTTCCAGGGCGCGGTCTACTTCTTCGGGCGTATCTCATCATCTCCAACGCCGGCAACCGCACCATTTCCACGCAAACCGCGCTGTACGAGTTGCGGATAGTAGCGCTACGGTCCAGTAAAATTCAACTGGCCCCGCATGAACAGCTTCTGCGGAGCCAGTGCTTTTAAGCCCGTTTTTAGTGCGCTGGCTTTGTTCGTATTCAAAAACCAAACATGCCCGATTATGCTATCTTCACTTCGTGCATAAGTACTTCCCACCCCTGCCCCGCTGACGGTTTTCCAGGTTGCGAGCTGCAACGAAATTTGCCGCTTCGCACCTGTGGAAAGGCCTGATACTTTGCGTCAAAACTCTCGAACCCGAAGACATGAAAACCAAGATATTGGTCGTGGACGACGAAGCTGATTTGGAGTTGCTGATTAAGCAGAAGTACAGGCGCAAAATTCGGGAGGGAGACTACGAATTCATTTTTGCTCGTAACGGGCAGGAGGCATTGACCCACGTAGCTGCGCGGCCTGACATCGACATCATGCTCGCCGACATTCGCATGCCCGTGATGGACGGCTTGACGCTGCTCTCCAAGCTGCGCGCCCTCAACACCGTCATCAAAACCGTGATGGTGTCGGCTTACAGCGACCTGGCCAACATCCGGGCGGCCATGAACTTGGGTGCGTTCGACTTTGTGTGCAAGCCCGTCGATTTCGACGACTTGTCGGCCACCATCGACAAAACGATTGGGGAAGTCCGGCAGCTGCGCCAAACCATCCGGGCCATCCAGGAAAACAACATCCTGAAGATGTACGTGAACGAAACGGTCATCAATTTCATGGCGCGGCCTGGCTTTGAAGAACAGCTGATGCTGAGCGAAACCATCGACGCCACGGTGGTCTTCATCGACATCTGCGGCTTCACGGCCCTGGCCGAGCAACTGCCCGCCCATTCGGTGGTGGAGCTGCTGTGCACGTATTTCGACCAGATTGTGCGCGAAATCATCGCGCAGGGCGGCTACGTCGACAAGTTCATGGGCGACTCGGTGATGGCCGTGTTTCGGGGCGACTACCACCTCGACCGGGCCCTCGACGCGGCTTTGTCGGTGCGCAGCCTGCTGCAAGCGCCGCCGGCCAACATCCCCAATCCGACGAATTACCACCCGCAAGTGTCCATCGGCATCAACACCGGCGAAATGGTGTCGGGCAACATCGGTTCGGTTTCCCTCCGCCGCTTCGATTACACCGTCATTGGCGACGCCGTGAACATGAGCCAGCGCCTGCAATCCGTGGCCCGCGCCGGCCAAATCGTCATCAGCGAAGGCACCTACCAGCGGATAAAAGAGTCGTTTCAGTGCCAGCCGTTGGGCGAAGTCAACCTCAAGAACAAGGCCCGCCCGGTGATGACCTACGAAGTGCTGGCCTGAACACCGCCTGGCCTTGCCCCGCCCCTAGCCCAAGTGCAGCGCCGAGTCGGTATCCGCGAAGGATTCGGGTTCCGCCGGCGCCGCCTCTACGGCAAGCGGCAGCGTGACGACGAATTCCGTGTACTCGGCCTCGGCGCTTTGTACCGCAATGGAGCCGCCGTAGCCCTTCGTCACGATGTCGTAGCACAGCCACAGCCCCAGCCCGGTGCCGTCGCCGGGCGGCTTGGTGGTGAAAAACGGGTCAAAGATTTTTTTCAGCACCGCGGCCGGAATGCCCGTGCCGTTGTCGCGCACCCGCAGTTCCGCGTTGGTGCCCACTCGCCGGGTCGTCACCTGCACTTCGGGCGTGAAGGTGGGGTCGGCGTGCGTTTCCAGTTTCTGCTGCACCGCGTAGAACGCGTTGGTGAACAGGTTGAGCAGCACGCGGCCTATTTCCTGCGGCACCAGGTGCAGCGGCTCCAAACCCGGCCCCAGCTCCACGGTGCGCGTCACCGAGAGGTTGCGGTGCTTGGCTTGCAGGCTGTGGTAGGCCAAGCGCAGATAGTCGCGCACCAAGGCGTTGAGGTCGACGGGCTGGCGGTGGCCGGTGTCGGTGTGCGCGTGTTCGAGCATGCCCTTCACGATGTCGCCGGCCCGGCAGCCGTGGTGATGAATTTTGCGCAGGTTCTGCTTCAAGTCCCCGAGCAGCAATGATTCCAGCGCAGGGTCGCGGACGGGCTTCTGCTCTTCCTCCTCCAGTTCGGTCACCAGTTCCAAACTCACTTCCGAAAAGTTGTTGACGAAGTTCAGGGGGTTCTGAATTT
>DASVTG010000752.1:0-7430 GCA_036387695.1 Hymenobacter sp.
CTTGGCCGTGTGGGGCCAGCACTTGGAATACTGCAACGTTTTCCCCTGCACCACGGCCGAGGACGTGGTGTATTACACCATCTTGGTGATGCAGGAGCTCGGCCTCGACCCCGACCGCGACGAAGTGACGGTTTGGGGAGAATTGATGCCCGACTCGGCCATTTTCAGCTTGTTGCGCACCTACGTTCGCAACGTACGCTTCGGCAACCGCCCCGGCGAAGTACAGTACAGCTACCGCCTCAACGACGTGTACGAGTACCGTTACTTCGACTTGTTCAGTCTGCACTATGTGTAAATCGAAGAATCAGGCCTGACGATTCCGCTTCGCTTGCCTTGGTTCTGAATTCCTTTTTCTGCTTCAAGCATGCCGCGCATTGCCCTTTTTCCTGGCTCCTTTGACCCTTTCACCAACGGCCATCTCGACATAGTGCGGCGCGGGACGGCTCTGTTCGACCACGTCGTCGTGGCCATTGGCACCAACAGCAGCAAACAACGCTACCTGCCGGTTGGGCAGATGCAGGAACTTATCTCCGGTATTTTTCAAGAGGAGCCGCGGGTATCGGTACGAACATTCAAAGGCCTCACGGCCGAATTTGCCCGCGAGGTGGGCGCTTCCTTTCTGCTGCGGGGGTTGCGCAACAGCCCGGACTTCGAGTACGAAAAGCCCATTGCGTACGGCAACCAGCACGTCAATGCCGAGCTGGAAACCGTTTTTCTGCTTACCTCTCCGGCTTTGGGCGCCATCAGCAGCACCATTATTCGGGACATCCACCGTTTTGGGGGCAACGTGGACGCCTTGGTGCCCTTTCCCATGCCGCTGCGCGCCGAATGAGCCCGCCGAGCGGCGCTATTGGTTGGGGGAGTTGGCCAATACCCGCACGCCAAACAATTGACTGGCGCGCTGCGCCTGATACACCGGCAGCACCAAATAATCATCGGCGCCCAGCTTCAGCCGCGCCCGGGCCATGAGCTCGTTCTCGTTTTCCCCCAGCAGCAAAAAGTCGCTCACCTGGCGCGAGGCAAAGTCATACGACACCACCATTGCCAATCCTTCGCTGCGGAAAAGTGCCGTCGAATCCATCTTGGCGCCTCGTTTTAGCTCGCCCAGCAAAGCCGGGTCGAAAAAGCCCGGGGGCAAGGGCAAACGAGGCCCCATGCGCTTGTTGATGTCGTCGATGGACAAGCCCAGCAACGCAGGCACGTCCACCTGCGGCACCCGTTGGCTCGGCGGCGAAATCACCGTGGCGCGCGGCGGAGCGGCCCGGTCATAACTCGACTCGTGGGTGCCCGAGCAAGCCCCGGCACCCATCGCAGCCGCAAGACACAACACCAGCAGAGTCGGTCGCATAGACCGCAATATACTGCTATTTCCCGGTCGTGGGCACTGCCTTGGTCGGCTTGCCCGCCATGTTGTTGAGGTAGTGCCGCACCACCAGCGCAATGGAGGCATAAGAGTCCTCCAGTTTCGTCAGTGCTTCCTGGGGCGACATCCAGCGGACTTCTTCGATGTATTCCTCGGTTTGGGGCTTCATCAGGCTGTCGTCCAAACACTTCATTAGGTACCAATTGGTCTTCTTCAGCATCTTGTTGCCCTTGTAGGCGTAGCTGTGCCAAGTGCTCGGGAGCTTCTCGCCGAGCTCAAGCTTGATGTTGGTTTCTTCTTCCACCTCGCGCAGGGCACCGGCCGCGGTGTCTTCGTCGCTCTTCAATTTACCCTTGGGTAAATCCCATTTACCCAAGCGGTAAATCATCAGCACTTGGTCGCCCTTTACCACCAGCCCACCACCGGCTTTGGCGATTTTGAACTGGTCTTTGAAGTGCAGAATGAGGTACTTTTTCTTTTTGACCAGCATGGTCAGGGACTTCAGCTTTTTCAGCTTTTTCACTTCCATCAAGCGCAGGAGGCGGTCGATGAACAACGGGCCGGCGTCGCGCACCAGCACGTCGCCCACCAAGTCTTTTGACGTGAAATCATCGTCGGGGCTGAGAATCAGGTCGAACTTGTGCTTGTACACTTTCTCGCTGAGTTTTTTGATGACCAGCGGTATGTCGTTGATGAAAATATTCATCGGAGGAAGCAAATGGTGAAGATGATGACCTAAGCGGGTGAAGCCAGAGCCAGAAAAAGGTGATAATGAAAGCCTCAGGCCGCGCCTGCAAGATAAGGGAACGGGCCGATTTGCCAGCCCGCTGCATCTTTGCGGCATGACGCGCATAGGCTTGCTTTCCGACACCCACGGCTACTTCGACGAGCGCATTGCGCACCACTTGCGCGGCTGCGACGAAGTGTGGCACGCCGGCGATTTCGGCGATTTCCGGGTGGTGGACGAATTGCAAGGGTTAGCGCCGTGCTTTCGGGGCGTGTACGGCAATATCGACGGCACGGACGTGCGGCGAACCCAACCGTTGGTGCAAGATTTTGAAGTGGAGGGCCTGCGGGTGCTCATGACGCACATCGGGGGCTACCCCGGCCACTACGCGCCGGCGGCCCGGCCCCTACTGGCCGCTAGCCGCCCCGGCCTCTTCGTCACGGGCCATTCGCACACCCTGCGGGTGATGCCCGACCCCAAACTGGGCTTGCTGCACCTGAACCCGGGCGCCGCGGGCCGGCACGGGTTTCACCAGGTGCGCACGCTGCTCAAGTTCGGCATCGAAGCCGGGAAGGTGGTGGACCTGCAAGCCGTGGAGTTGGGCAAACGGGCGGGGTAGCGCGTTTTGCGTTACGAGGCGCTGCCTGAGCTGGATTAAACCAACAAGCCCCGCAACCTGCCTTGACAGGAAACGGGGCTTATGAGGTTGGTCAACGGGTCCGCGGACGGGGAAAACCTTACAGCGCGATTTCGGGCTTGGGGTGCTCGCCTTCCTGGCCGTCTTCGTTCACGGGCTTGGTCACGGCTTCGGCGTCGTCGAACGAAGCAGCGTTGTCAGCAGCGGTGTCGTCGGTGCTGGGGGTTACGGCTTCTTTCACGCTCTCAACGGCGTCGCTTACCACTTCTTTCACTTTGTCAACGGCGCTGCCAACAGCGGCCGTGGCTTGCTCCACGATGTTGCTGTGCGCCACGGTGCCGGCGGCCTCTTCCACTTTGTCGACGGCAGCAGCGGCAGTATTTTTCACGGCAGCGGCCACGCCGGCCACCCCACCCGTGGTGGTGAAGCGCGACTTCAACTCCTCAATGTCCACGTTTTTCAGTACGGGCGTGCGGAGCAATTCCTTGATGATGTGCTGCTTGTTGTTGGCGCGGGCAATGTTCTTGCGGTGTTTGCGCTTGAGGCGGGTAACGGACATGGTGCCGGAATGGTTAAAGTCTAGGGGCTTACGAAACGGAGGGCAAAAGTAACGCTTTCATTTTGAAAGTGCAAGCCCTTGAGGCATTTTGCTGAATTACTGCGCATTATTGGTGCTTGGCCGTTGGTGCCTGGTGCCTGGCTGCTGATATTACTAGGCCGTAGCAAGTGTTTGAACGATGTTTGCACCACCGAACCAAGCACCAAGCACCATGCACCCGCCCTTCCCCGTTATCGACCTGCGCTCCGACACCGTGACGCGCCCCACCCCGGCCATGCTGGAGGCCATGTTTGCGGCCACCGTCGGCGACGACGTGTACGACGAGGACCCCACCGTGCGCCGGCTCGAAGAAACGGCCGCCGCCCGCTTTGGCCTCGAAGCCGGCTTGTTTTGCCCCTCGGGCACCATGACCAACCAAATTGCCATCAAGGCCCACACCGAGCCGCTGAGCGAGGTCATTTGCGAGCAAACGGCGCACGTGTACTTGTGGGAAGTGGGCGGCATTGCGTTTCACTCCAGCGCGTCGGTGGCGCTGCTGGCCGGCAACCGGGGCCGCCTGACGGCCGCACAAGTGGAAGCCGCCATTCGGCCCGAGAACCTGCACTACCCCACCACGCGCCTGGTGTGCCTGGAAAACACCCACAACCGCGGCGGCGGCAGCTGCTACCGCTGGGACGACATGGCCGCCATCAGCGAGGTGGCCCAGCGGCACGGCTTGGCCCGCCACCTCGACGGCGCCCGCATTTTCAACGCCTTGGTGGCCACCGGGCAACGCAGCGAGGACTACGGGCAGCTGTTCGACTCGATTTCGGTGTGCTTGTCCAAAGGGTTGGGCGCGCCGGTGGGCTCGGTGCTGCTGGGGTCGGCGGCATTCATTAAGAAATGCAAGCGCATCCGCAAGGTCATGGGCGGGGGCATGCGGCAGGCGGGCTACATCGCCGCGGCCGGCCTCTACGCCCTAGAGCACAACGTGGAGCGCCTGGCCGACGACCACCGCCGCGCTGCGCAGCTGGCTGACACGCTGCGCCAGCAACCCTACGTGGCCGAAGTGCTGAACCCGGAAACCAACCTGGTCATCTTCCGCTTGCACGACAGCCAGCCTGCGGCGGAGTTCCTGGCCGGGCTGGAGCAGCAAGGCATTCGGGCCAGCAGCTTCGGCCCGCAATGGATTCGCTTCGTGACCCACCTCGACGTGGACGATGCCGGCCTGGCCCGCGTGGAAGAAGCGTTGCAGCTGGTGGCCCAGCCGGCTTAGGCCGAACGGGAAAGGGCCGGTTCTTCGGCCTTTTCCGCTGCTTCCAGGTTTTTGCCGAAGCCCCGCCCGGCGGCGCCCACCGGCTCCGGCGGGTGCGGGGGTGTGCCAACGCGGCACGGAAAATGGGCGTTTACGCGTTGACTTACCCCCCGCATTTTACGTTCTGGTAGCCATGAATCTTTTCATCGTTGGCGACGTGCACGGCTGCTTCCACACTTTCAGCGAACTGCTCGCGCACTGGCACCCCGAAACGGACCACCTCATTCAGGTGGGCGACCTGGTGGACCGGGGCCGCTACGTGCCCGAAACCGTGGAGCTGGCCCGGCAACTGAACGCGCAGCACCCCGAAACCACCACCTTTCTGATGGGCAACCACGAGGACGGCATGCTGCACCATTTTGGCCCCAGTGGCCCCTACCCGAGTTGGCTGCAATGGGGCGGGCGCAGCACCGTGCTGCAGTACCGCGCCCAGCCGAAGCGACTGGTTGAGCACTTGCAGTGGCTGCAGCTGCGCCCGCTGCTGTGGCAGAACGAGCACGTGCTGGTGAGCCACGCCGGCCTGTCGGACTCGCCCCACGCCGCCGACCCCGACCACACCGATGGCCTGCTGTGGCGGCGCGGCCCCCTCCGCAAGCTGGACCAGCTGCAAGTGGTGGGGCACACGCCCACCCCGAGTGGCAAACCGGTTTTCGACGCGAAACACAACGCCCTGTACCTCGACACGGGGTCGTTTTTGGGGCGCAACCTGGCCGGCGTGCGCATTGGGGCCGCCGGTGAGGTGCTGGACACCGTCTTGGTGCGCACGCACCCCGAAGACTTAGCGTAACCACTTTTGCCAGACGCCGCTTTCCCTGTACATGCTGAATCAAGCCGCCATCGAACACCTTTCCAGCGCCGACCCCATTTTGGGCGGCGTCATTGCCCGGGGCCGTGAAATCGCGCCGCGGCCGCACGAAGACCTGTACCTGGCGCTGCTGCGGGCCATTGTGAGCCAGCAAATTTCGACCAAAGCCGCGGCGGCTATCTGGAAGCGGTTTCAGGCCTTGTTTCCGCCCGAGGGCTACCCGGAGCCGCGGGAAGTGCTGGCCATGGACGAAGACGCCATGCGGGCCGCGGGCCTTTCGCGCCAGAAGGTGGGCTACCTGAAAGCCATAGCCGAGTACAACGAGCGGGGCCTGCTCGACTACGAGCACCTCACCAGCTTATCAGAAGAAGCTTTCACGCAGCACCTGACGGCCATCAGGGGTGTGGGGCGCTGGACGGCCCAAATGCTGCAAATGTTTGCCCTCGACCAGCCCGACGTTTTTTCCGAAGGCGACCTGGGCGTGCAAAACGCCATGCGCCGGCTCTACGGCCTGGAAGAAACCGGCCGCGCCCTGCAAAAACGCATGCTGCTAATTGCCGAAACCTGGCGCCCTTACCGCACGCTGGCCTGCAAATACCTGTGGCAATCCTTGGACAACGGCACCCAGATTCCGCCGACGGTGTGAGGTATGGAGTTAAAATCAGGCTAGGGTTTTAACCCTTCACTTTTACCTTTTAACTGATTTTCAAGGTTTGCCGGTCAGCTCAAACACCTCTTCCCGGACAAACAGCTCGCCTTTTTTGCGCAGAATGGCCACGTTGTTCACGTTGAGGCGCAGGTTGTAGGTTTCCTGGTTGAGGTGGCGCAGCACGGGGCCCAGCAGGTCGGGGGTGGTGTCGTGCAGGGCCAGGGAAAGGTGCGGCAACCACCGGTCGGGCTGGTAGTAGGGGCTGGCGCGGCACAGCGGCGCCGTCACGTCGAGCACGCGCTGGTGCAGGAGGTTCAGGTCGTTGGAGCGGAGCACCGGAATGTAGATGACCGGGTTTTCGCCCGGAAACACCCCCAGCCCGGTGGTGTAGGCCGAAAACGGCGGGGTGGTACGGGCCACTTCCTTCAGCACTTCTTTTAACTCGCCGAGGCGCCGGGTGCTGAGCAACAAATAAGTCAGGTGCGGGTCGGGGGTTTCCTGCACGTCGTCGAGACCGAATTGGGTTTCCAACTCCTTCACAATGCGGGTGATGCGGTTGGCGTTGCGCGGGTTGAGCAGCGAGGTGATGGCGTACATACCCGGCTAAACTGAAGAAGCGGCCGGCGGGTTGGCGCGGGCCGCCATTTGCTGGTTGAATGGCGTGCTTTGTCCACGCGGAATGCTCAGGCTCTGGAAGTCTTCGCCCCGAATCATTTTGGCCAGTTGCACCAGCTGCCCCACGTGGCCGGCGTAGTGGGCCACCTGCCGCTGCACGGCCTCCAGCACCGTGTGCGCCTCGCCCCGAATGGTGACGGTGCGGAGCAAGTCGTTGGGTTGCAGTTCGTGCAGCAAGTCGAACAAAATGGCCCAGGCAGCCTCCCAGTCTTGGCGCAAGCCCGGAATTTCGGCCGCCGAGGCGGGCGGCTCAAACTCCAGGTCGCGTTGGCGGGTGGGCTTCTCGCCGTCGGAAGTCAGAAAATCGGTGAAGCGGGAGCGCAGGTTGCCCACCACGTGCTGCACAATGACGGCGGCGCTGTTGCTGCCCGGCGCCGGCACGTGCAGCCATTCCGCGTCGGCGAGCTGCGCCAGGGCGCGGTCGGCCAGCTTTTTGTAGGTGGAGAAGCTGTGGCGGAACGAAGCCAGCACGGCGGCGCCCAGCGGGACGGAAGCGGAGGACGAAGGCATGGCCAAAAGTAACGAACCCAACCCGAGGCAGTGCGCCCGCACCGCGCGGCCCCTTCGACCCTTTTGTTGGCTCCTGGTCGAGCGAAGTCCGGTTTCCATCGACTTAGTCAACCCATGCCCAACCTTCGCCGCGCCCTTTTCCGTACCCTGTCCTTGCCCCCGCTCCCAGCCCGTGCCCGAGACCGTAGCTGCTGATTCCGCCCTGCCCTCC
>DASVTG010000753.1:0-6138 GCA_036387695.1 Hymenobacter sp.
ACCGAAGGCTCCTCGGCCTGGTTCCCGACCATTGACCGGCCCAACCAAGGTCCACGTATCGGGCCAGTGCCCCGAGAACCAACGACCTGGTGCACACCAAACTCGACGTGCGCTTCGACTACGCCAAACGCTACCTCTACGGCAAGGAGTGGGTCACGCTCAAGCCGCACGGCTTCGCCACCGACACGGTGCGGCTCGACGCCAAGGGCATGGACATCAAAACGGTGGCCCTGGTGCAGGGCGACAAATCGCAGCCGTTGAAATACGACTACAACCAGCGGCAACTGCTGATACGCCTGGGCCGCGCGGTGCCGGCCGGCGAAGCCTACACCCTTTACCTGGAATACACGGCCAAGCCCGATGAGCTGGGCGCCCTGGGCAAGGGCACGGCGGCCATCCGCGACGCCAAAGGCTTGTACTTCATCAACCCCGACAGCGCCGTGGCCGGCAAGCCCGTGCAAATCTGGACGCAGGGCGAGACCGATGCCAACTCCACCTGGTTCCCGACCATCGACCAGCCCAACCAGAAAACTACCCAGGAAATCAGCATGACCGTGCCCAGCAAGTACGTCACGCTGAGCAACGGGGCACTGGTGAGCCAGCAGCCGACGGGTCCTGGCCTGCGCACCGACACCTGGAAGATGGACCTGCCCCACGCGCCGTACCTGTTTATGATGGCCGTGGGCAATTTCACCATCACCAAAGACACCTGGCGGGGCAAGGAAGTGAGCTACTACCTTGAGCCCCAGTACGCGGCCCAGGCCAAAGCCGTGTTTGGCAAAACGCCCCGCATGATGGAGTTTTTCTCCCAGCGCCTGGGCGTGGACTTCCCCTGGAACAAGTATAGCCAAGTGGTGTGCCGCGACTTTGTGGCCGGGGCCATGGAAAACACCACGGCCTCGCTGTTCGGCGACCAAGCCCAGGGCTCGGCGCGGGAGCTGCTGGACTGGCAATACGCCGGCGTGGAGCGTGAGGTGGCCCACGAGTTGTTTCACCATTGGTTTGGCGACTACGTGACGTGCGAAAGCTGGAGCAACCTGACCGTGAACGAGTCGTTCGCCAACTACAGCGAGGTGCTGTGGGCCGAGCACGAATACGGCCCCGACGCCGCGGCCCAGCAAGCCGACCTCAGCCTGCGGACCTACCTGCGCAACCGCGCCAACTTCCTCAAGCCGCTGGTGCGCTTTCAGTACGAAGACCAGGAAGACGTGCTGGACGCGGTGAGCTACCAGAAAGGCGGCAGCATTCTGCGCATGCTGCGCCAGTACCTGGGCGACGACGTGTTTTTTCAGGGCCTGAAACGCTACCTCACGCAACATGCCTTCGGCACCGGCGAGGCCCAGCAGTTGCGCCTGGCCCTGGAAGACGCCTCGGGCAAAGACCTGAACTGGTTTTTCAACCAATGGTACTACCGCGCCGGGCACCCGGTCGTGACCATTGATTACCACTGGGACGCCGCGCGCAAGCGGCAGGCCGTGGTGGTGCGCCAAACCCAGGAGGGCGAGCCTTTTGTGCTGCCGCTCGCCGTGGACGTGTACACCAAAGGCCGGGCCCAGCGCTACCCCGCCACGCTGCGCCACGCCGTGGACACCCTCTATTTCCCCGCCGCCACCAAGCCCGACCTGGTGAATGTGGACGCCGAAAAGGTGCTGCTCTGGCAGAAGGAAGACCGCAAGCCCCTGGCCGACTTCGCCTACCAGTACCAGCACGCCTCGCGCTACCTCGACCGCCGCGAAGCCCTGCGCGCCGCCCAAACCAAGCTGCCGGACCCGCAGGCCCAGAAAATGCTGCTAACCGGGCTGGCAGATAAGTCGCCCGCGCTTCGGGAAATGGCCATTGAGGTGCTGGACCTCAAGAATGCCGCCTTGCGCAAGGCGGCCGCGCCACGGCTAGCTAAGCTGGCCGCTTCGGATACTTCGGTGCAGGTGCAAGTGGCTGCCCTCAATGCGTTGGGTTCGCTCAAGGACAAGCGGTACGCTGCGCTGTTCACCAAGGCACTCGGCAGCCAGTCGTACCGGGTGCAGGGCGCGGCCCTGCAGGCCCTTGCGCCCCTAAATCCTTCCCAGGCTTTGGCTCGGGCCACTGCTTTCGAACAGGACCACAGGGGCGCCCTGACCGTGGCCATGGTCAACACGTACGGCCAAGTGGGCACGGCGGCGCAGTGGCCATCGATGTTTGCCAAGTTCGACGCGTCCGACCCCAACGACCAGTTTCAGATGCTGACTGGCATCAGCGAGATGCTGGGCCGGCTCGACGATGCCCCGGGGCTGTCGCAGGGCATCAACCGCATTCGGGACCTGACGGTGGAGTACAAGCCCTTTGTCGACGCCGAAAAGTTGATTGGCTTGCTGCGCCAAGTGCAGCAGCGGCAAGCAGCCCGGCCCAATGCTGCGCTGGTGGCCTCGCTGGTCGACAAGGCCGCTGCCGACATTCAGGCGGCGAAGTAAGCAGCAGGCCACACTTCGCTAAAAGCAGGCACTGGCCGGCGGTTTGGGAAGGAGAGGCTTACACTTTCCATTGATGCTTGGCGCAATACTTCGACAACCTGGGGTGGACGTTGCGTTCAGTTCGACGGGGTTTGCGCCTGTTCGCGGGGCAGAATAACCGTTGGCAGGAATTGCCTTTCGGTGGGGAAAGGGCGGGGGTAGGTTTGAGCCATCATTCACTCTATAACCCGAACCTGCACCATGAACTACGCTGCTTTCCGCCGTCCTTTTGTTGCCCTGCTGTTGGGCGCTGCCCTTGCCCAGCCTGCTTTTGCGACAACGCCGCCCGCTGCGCCGCCGGTCGCTGCCGTGGCCGACAACCCTGCCGCCCACCCCAGCTTTACGGTGCGCGTGGTAGGCAAGGGCCGGCCGGTAATCCTGATTCCGGGCCTGACCTGCCCCGGCGCCGTGTGGGACGAAACCGTGGCCCGCTACCAAAGCCGCTACCGGTGCCACGTGCTCAGCCTGGCGGGTTTCGGGGGCGTACCGGCAGCGAGCGGCAGCCCTGCGGCCGGCTTTCTGCCGGCGGTGCGCGACCAGCTGCTGACCTACATCAAAACCCAAAAACTGGACCGGCCCGCCGTCATCGGCCACAGCTTGGGCGGGTTTATGGGCTTGTGGCTGAGCACCACGCAGCCCGATGCCATCGGCCCCCTCGTGATTCTGGATTCTTTGCCCTTCCTGGCGGCCATCCAAAACCCGGCTACTACCGTGGAAACCGCCCGGCCCATGGCCGAGGGCATGCGCAAGCAAGCGGCCGGCAAGATGCCCATGGCCCAACAGCGTCAGATGGTGGCCAGCATGGTGACGGACACCGCCCGCCAAAGCCTGGTGGCCCGTTGGGGCCAGGCCTCGGAGCCCGCCAGCGTGGCCCAGGCCATGTACGAAATGTACACCACCGACCTGCGCGGTGATTTAGGAGTCGTGCGTCAGCCTGCCTTGGTACTCGGCACCTGGGCCGCCTACCAGCCCTACGGCGCCACCCTGGCCTCGACGCGAGCCATCTTCGCGGCGCAGTACGCTAAGCTGCCGCAGCACCGCATTGAGATGTCGGAGGCCGGCAAGCACTTCATCATGTACGACGACACGGCCTGGTTTTTTCAGCAGACCGACGCATTTTTGCAAGCCAACTACGCCGGCAAAGCGAACTACGTGGGCAAGAAATAGGGTGGCCTCAGTGCCGGCCCAGCGGGTTTCCATTCCACTACTTACGGCTGCCATGTTCCTGCTTTCTGCACCAAAGCCCAGCCGCTACTACTGGCGCACGCAGGTCCTGGCCTGGTCGATGTACGGCGTTTTCAACCTCGTCATGTTCCAGGCGTTCGTGCCCAAAACCGCCGGCACGCCCATGTGGGTGTTCAATGCGATGGGCTTCATCATTGCCGCCACGGCGCTGGGCGGCTCGCACGTGCTGCGCCAGCTGATATGGCGGGGCCGGTGGCTGGCGCAGCCGCCGCTGGCCTTGGTCGGCCGGCTGCTGCTGGCCAACGCGGGGCTCGCCGTGGGCTGCGTGGTGGTCATTGGCATAATGTCGGCGCTGGTGCTTCCGTTCCAAAGCAATAGGGGGCCACAGGGCTGGGCCGCGCAGTTCGGCTACACGTTGAACTTGGCCATTTTGCTCTCGCTGTGGGCGGCGGCCTACGTGGGCTGGCACTACCTGCAACGCTCGCGCCGGGCCGAAATTGAAAAGTGGCGGCTGACGGCCGCCGTGCGCGAGGCCGAGCTAAACACGCTGCGGGCCCAGCTCAACCCGCATTTTCTCTTCAACGGCCTCAACAACATCCGCGGGCTGGTGAGCGAAGACCCCGAGCGCGCCCGCCAAGCCCTGGCGCATCTGGCCGAGCTGCTGCGCTATGTGATGCAGCACAGCGCCACGCCGCTTGTGCCGCTGGGGCAGGAGCTGGAAATAGTGGCCGACTACCTGGCCCTGGAAGCCTTGCAGCTGGAAGACCGGCTGCAATACTCCCTCGACGTGGCCCCCGCCGCCCGGGCCGTGCAGCTGCCGCCGCTCACGGTGCAGCTGCTGGTCGAAAACGCCATCAAGCACGGCGTGGCCCCGCGGCCGGCCGGCGGCTTCGTGGCCCTCACGGCGCAGCTCGATGCGGCCGGGTGGCTTTGCCTGGCCGTGCGCAGCCCCGGCCGGTACCATCCGGCACCCGCGGCGGCCAGCAGCGGCTTAGGTTTGCGCGGCCTGCGCGAGCGGCTGGCTCAGGCATTTGGGCCGGCCGCGGAATTTGAGTTGGCCAACGACCCCCTTGTGGCCGATACCGTGCAAGCCACCTTGCGGCTGCCCGTCCTCAGCCCCGACGCGGTGCCCTTGCCGGCTCCGGCGCCCGGCTTTACTTCTTTACCCCTTGCCCGATGAAAGTGCTGGTCGTTGACGATTCGCGCCTGGCCCGCGCCGAGCTGCGCCGCCTGCTGGAAGCCTTTCCCGACGTGGAGGTGGCCGGCGAAGCCCGCAACGCCGACGAGGCCCGCGCCCAGCTCGCGGCCCAACGGCCCGATTTGCTCCTGCTTGACATTCACATGCCGGGCGAAACGGGGTTTGAGCTGTTGGCGTCGCTGGAAGCGGCCCCGCCGGTCGTGTTCACCACGGCGTACGACGCCCACGCCCTGCGGGCCTTTGAAGTCAATGCCCTGGACTACTTGCTCAAGCCGGTGCAGGAAGCGCGCCTCGCCGCGGCCCTGGACAAGGTGCGCGCGCAGATGCAGACGGAAAGCCCGGGAGTCATGCGCAAGCCAGAGCCCGCCACGACAGCGCCGGCTGTGCTGACCGGGCAAGACCAGGTGTTTGTAAAAGACGGCGAGCGGTGCTGGTTTGTGCGGCTGGCCGACGTGCGGCTCTTCGAAATCAACGGCAGCTACACCCAGATTTACTTCGACCAGCACCGCCCCTTGATTCCGCGCACGCTGGCCCAGCTCGAAGCCCGACTCGACCCAAAAGTGTTTTTCCGGGCCAACCGCCAGCAGATTATCAACCTGAACTTCGTGGCCGGCGTCGAGCCCTGGTTCAGCCACAGCTTGCGCCTGACGTTGCGCGGTGGCGCCGAGGTGGTGGAGGTGTCGCGCCAGCAGTCCGTGCGCTTCCGGGAGCTGCTGAGCTTGTAGCGGCAGCGTGGCTTCAGTGACGGGAGCTGCGCTAACGTTCATGCATCATCCTAGGCTCGCCATGAGAGTAGCCATGGCACTAACCATATCAAGGCCACGAGTCCTAGGTTGGAGAAGTATAGTCGCCGGTAAGTTCTTTGACTGGGTGTTGCCAACGTAAAAGTGCCTTTAGGAGCTAAAGCACTAGTGGCTATGAACAAGGGCACGCCAAGAAAGATAGCAGCGTAGGCATAGTAAATAAACGGCATGCAGTAGACGTGGCTCACGTTGCAAATAATTAAGGTGGCCAATCCATAGATGTTCAATCCCACATTGCAATACAGCAAGAGCAGGCCGGTACGCTGGGAGGCAGGCATGAAAATCGAGGCTTGGGTGGAAACTTGCTGCTTTGCTGCTCTTTTGGAGTTGCACTGCTGCTCTTTCGGAGTTGCACTCCGAAAGCCGCTTGCCGGGACTTGCAGTCCCCAATTAGGGAAGACGACACTGGGCACACGCCGCGGAGTACAACTCCGCAATCAGGCAGCTTTCGGAGTGCAACTCCGAA
>DASVTG010000754.1:0-3416 GCA_036387695.1 Hymenobacter sp.
AGTCGCCCTACGAGCAAGCCTCGCTCGACATCAAGTACCCCTTCTACGAGCCCGCCACGCTGGTTAATAACGCCCAGGCCTCCTTCGCTGAGTGGCGCAAGCTGAAGCCCGCCCTGCGCGCGGCCCTACTCACCGAGGCGCTGGAAGGCATGAAGAGCCGCTTTTTTGAGATTGCCTACGCCACCATGCACACCACGGGACAGGCCTACATGATGTCGTTTCAGGCCAGCGGCCCCCACGCCGCCGACCGCGCCCTGGAAGCCATCGCGGCCGGCTACGAGGAGCAAACCCGCTTCCCCGAGGACACCCGCTGGGAGAAGCCCATGGGCAAGTACAACATCGCCCTGAACAAGACCTGGCGCGCCGTGCCCAAGGGCCTGGCCCTGGTCATCGGCTGCAGCACTTTCCCCACCTGGAACACCGTGCCGGGCATGTTTGCCAGTCTCGTAACCGGCAACCCCACCATCATCAAGCCCCACCCCAAAGCCGTGCTGCCCATCGCCATTGTGGTGGCCGAGGTGCAGAAGGTGCTGGTAGAGCACGGCCTGAATCCTTGCATCTGCCAGCTGGCCGTGGACGCCGACTACCGCCTCATCACCAAAGAACTGGCCGAAGACCCCGCCGTCAAGCTGATTGACTACACCGGCGGCTCGCAGTTTGGCGAGTACATCGAAGGGCTGAAGGGCAAAACCGTGTTCACCGAGAAAACTGGCGTCAACAGCATCATCCTCGACAGCTGCGACGACCTCGACAAAGTGGCCCAAAACCTGGCCTTCTCCGTGAGCCTGTACTCGGGTCAGATGTGCACCGCGCCTCAGAACTTCTTCATCCCCGAGACGGGCGTGAACGTGGCGGGCACACAGGTGCCGTACGAGGAGGTGGTGCAGAAGCTGTCGGCGGCCGTAACGGGCCTGGCCAACAACCCCAAAGCCGGCCCGCACGTGTTCGGCGCCATCCAGAACCCGGCCACGCACGAACGGGTGAAGCAGCTGGCCTTCGACGGCGGCCGCAGCATCTTGGCGCACGGCACCGTGGACAACCCCACGTTCAAAAACGCGCGCACCTGCTCGCCCAGCATCCACGAAATCTCGTCGGAGAAAGTGGAGCAGTTCAGCCAGGAGCTATTCGGGCCCATCATGCTGGTCATCAAAACCAAAGACACGCAGGAAAGCATCCGGCTGGCGGCGCAGCTGGCCCGCGAGTACGGCGCCATTTCCTGCGGCGCCTACACCACCGATTCGGCCATCAAGGAGCAGATTATGGACGAGATGAGCCTGGCCGGTACGCCCGTCAGCTTCAACCTCACCGGCGGCATTTATGTGAACCAGAATGCCGGCTTCTCCGACTTCCACGTGACCGGCGGCAACCCGGCCGGCAACGCCAGCTTCACCAACCCGGAGTTCGTCATCAAGCGCTTCACTTGGGTGGGCTTCCGCGAACCAGCTTAGACGCTCGCTGCGCTTAATGAGCAATGAGGAGTGAACAATGAGCAATTGTCATTTTATCAATTGTTTATTGTTCACTCCTCATTAAAGAAAAGGCCCCAGCTTCTTGCGAAGTCGGGGCTTTTTTCGTCGTGCTATTTCACCGGTTTAAAGCCGTTGCCCTTGCTGTACTTGAAGGGCTTGGGCGCCTTGGTCGTTTTGGTTCTGGTTAAGCTTTTGGGGTTCAAATCTATCACCGGGCGGTCGTTCTCGCGCCGAAATTGGGCCTTGTTGGTTTTGCCTTTGCCCGCTTCGGAAGTGTGAGCAAAGGCGCGCTTGGCCTTGACCTTTGGGAGCTGTTTGGCTGCTGCGGACCCAAGTACCCCGCCGCTGAGCACGAGGGCAATGAGGAGCCGGGAGAGAATATTCTTCATACTAACGAATGGGTTGAATAAGTGGAAAGGAAGGATTTTAGTTGGTAGTTGACCAAAGAAGGCCACAGCGCCCGGGCGCTTATAGAATAGCCTTCACGTCGTCGCTCAGGCTCTCAATGCCGCGTCGGATTTGGGACCATACGCTGGGCTCGGAGCCATCGGCGGGCGCGGGGGCCTGGCCTAGTTGTTCGGCCAGCTGGGCGCGCTTGGTTTCCAAGGCTTCGGCGTGCTGCTGGTAGGTATTGGGCGAGCCGGCGGCCGTGGCGTGGGCGCGGTTGCGCAAGGTTTGAATCTTGGCGTCGAGTTCGGTAAGGGACTGGCGAAGCGCGGCTTCGGAGAGTTGCGGGGCGCGGGGGTGCATGGGCGTGGACATGGGAAGAAGCGTTGCGGGTGGCACAGAAACCAGAGTAGTGTACTGTGGTTACGTTTGAAAAGATGCCAATAGGTGGTGAAATGGTGAGGGGTGAGGTGGTGAAATGGTGAGTTTGACGTTTTAATTGCGCAGGTGGCGCATTAGGCGCAGTGAGCACATCAAACTCACCACCTCACCATTTCACACCTCACCATTTCACCATTTCACCATTTCACCACCTCACCATTCCACCGCCCGGGGCAGGCCCGCCTCCCGGGCCAGCGGGGCCGCGCCGGACTGCCACAGCGCCGCCAGCACGGCATTGGCCGTGGGGGCTAGCTCTACGTGGTAGTCTTCGTGGAGGCGGTCGGTTTGCTTCAGCGCCTCGTGGGTGCGCTTGGTGAGGTGCTGGAGCAGCGGCTGGGTGGGGCCGTGCAAGCGGGCCGTCACTTCGGGCTGGTGTCGAAACACGTTGGCCAGCAGGCGCCAGCTCAATTCTACTTCCCCAAAAACGTCCTCGGTCACCTTAGCGTGGTAAGCCAGCCGCGCCTGCAGCTGCCGCAGTATCACGAGCAAGTCGTTGGGCGTTTGGTGAAAGCCCCGCACCGGGTCGTCGACTTGGGCACGCAACACCGCGCGGCGGGTTTCCAGCGCCTCGGGCCCCTCCAATCAGCGGTAGGCCAGCTGCTCGGTCAGTAGCGCGTCCTGCGCCACGAGCCGGGCCAGGAGCTGGTCTTTCTCTTTTCCGGGAAGGGCAAAAAGGGCGCGGCGTAGGTCGGGCGGGAGGGCGGGCATTCGGAAATTAATATGGTGTCCGCTTTGGCTAAGCAGCAACTACCGAGGTACTAGTGGACAAATGGGGTTTTTAATGGTCAGTGCATAAAACGCAGTCGGGGTATGATTAACGTTTAAGAAGCACTGACTTACCTTATAACGCTCCATTAAATCCAGTACTGCTATCAAGCTGGAGTACCGAGCATTTGGATGAAAGTAAATTCTCAATCCATTGCCTTTCCAATTGGGTTTGGAGCCATATGAGGCAAGTATTGCTCAGACCATTTACGAAAATGGGCCAGATTGGAATACGTTAAATCTGGGCCGTTTTCTTTCGGCCACACACATCCCCAATTCAAATAAGGCCGCGGGTCAATCAAATCTGATGACGGCTTCGGCGGCATTGTCAATTCAATAATATGGGGCCTTTGC
>DASVTG010000755.1:0-3581 GCA_036387695.1 Hymenobacter sp.
CGAGGTCGCCCATGCCGATCGGCCGGTTGCCGGCGCCCCGCTGGTAGGTCGCCTCGCGCTCGCGGCCGTTGTAGAAGAAGTCGCCCTTCGAGGTCCGCACGCCGATGTGGCCCGGCCCGTCGAACTGGGTGCTGATCTGGCCGATCTCGCTCGTGACGAACTCGTCGTGGAAGACCATCCCGTTGCTGCCGAACGGGCCGCCCGACGGCGTGCCCGGGATGACCAGGTCCCAGATCCGCGCCCCGAACGCCGGGATGTCCTTGTCGTAGTACTTGCCGAGCGTCGCGGTCTTGCCCTGCTTCACGAACCGCATCGCCTTCATCACGTACTCGGGCGTGATGCGGTTGATCGAGCCCGCCTTGTCGTCGGCGCCGAACTCGCTCGGCCACCAGTTCTCCGTGAACGGCTTGTCGTTCGGCGGCGGATCCGCCGCCTGCTGCGCCACCGCGGCACCCATCGCCAGCGAGCCCGCCAGCAGGCACGCGGCCCCACCCGACGCCACGAGACGTGTGCGACTCATTCGTATGCCCCCCTCGCTGCCCCGCCCCGGCGATCGTCACGGCCGCCGCTTTGCCTACAGGACAGTGCTCTCATGGTGCCGCAGCCGTCCGCGGGCCGCAAGGGCGTGCGCCGCCGCCGCGGCCCGGCCGCGCAGCGCCCCTTCCTCAGCGCTGCCCGAACACGCGCCGGAGCAGGTCGGTGGTGCGGGCGGCGGGGTTTTTCCGGATTTTGCTTTCCTCGTTGGCCAACAGGATAAACAGGCCGTCAACTGCTTTTTGGGTGGTGTAGGCCGTGAGGTCGGTTTGCACCGGCGTCATGAGCGGAATGCGGTTGTACTGGCTGGTCATCTTGGCGTAGGCCTTGCCGGCGCCCACCTGGTCGATGGCGGCGCTGATGTCGGGGCGAAACGCCGCAGTGAGCTGCGCCTCGGTGGACTTGCGCAGAAACTGCGTGGCCGCGTCCGTGGAGCTGCTGGTCACCAGCGTCAGGGCATCGGTGATGCTGATGTTGGCCAGGGCGTTGAGGAAAATGTCTTTGGCTTTGGGGGCGGCGGCTTCGGCGGCGCGGTTGAGCTGGGTTTCAAAGGTGCCGATGAGCGTGTTCATGCCCGGAAACTTGCTCAGGGTCGTTTTCATCAGAATGGCGTCCTCCGGAAACGGAATGCGGATGTCGTCGTTGGTGTTGAACCCGTCGGGCTCGGAGGCAAATTCCACCGCCTTGACGATGCCTTTGTTCAACGCCTCTTTGATGCCGGCGCTGGCCTGCGCTTCGGTCAGCGGAGCGGGCGGTGGCACGGCGGCCTTTGCCGCGGCGGCTTTGCCGGCAGCTGCTTTGGCCGCGGCGGCTTTGCCGGCAGCTGCTTTGGCTGCGGCGGCGTTTGCAGCAGCGGTTTTTGCGGCGGCAGCTTTGGCTGCTGCGGCTTTTGTGGCGGCGGTTTTGGCAGCAGCGGCTTTCTTGGCAGCGGCAGCTTTTTGAGCGGCGGTAATTTGGGCGTGGGCGGCCGGAGCCGCCGTGGCCAGAAGGCCGGCTACCAGCAGGGCGCTGGCAATGCGAATAAACATGGAGTAAACGGGAGCAACGGGAAAACCGGATGGCCCCTGTGGCTGTCCTTGGACCGTCGCTTCCACAAATTGAAGACAATTTTGCGGCCAAACCTATTTTTCCTTTCCCTTATGCCCCCTACGGCCTCATTTCCTACGGCTCCGCTTTCCTCGGCCGCCACTCCCGCCCCACCCGACGTCGAAATCATGACCATTGGCGACGAATTGCTGTATGGCCAGGTAATCGACACCAATTCGGCCTTCATGGGCCAGGAACTGGGAAAGATTGGGTTGCGCGTCCGGCAGATTTCGTCGGTGTCGGACCGCGCCGATGAGATTGTGGCGGCGCTGGACCAAGCCCGCCAGCGGGCGCAGGTGGTGCTCATCACCGGCGGCCTGGGCCCCACCAAAGACGACCTGACCAAGCACGTGCTGGCCCGCTACTTCGGCACGGAGCTGGTGATGCACGAGCCCACGCTGCGCCACGTGGAGGAAATTTTCAAGCGCTTTCAGCGGCCCATGCTGGACGTGAACCGGCAGCAGGCGCTGGTGCCGGCCAACTGCGAGGTGCTGCACAACGCCGTGGGCACGGCCCCGGGCATGTGGTTCACGGACCAGGGCACGGTGTTCGTGAGCATGCCCGGCGTGCCCTTCGAGATGAAGCGGCTGATGACCGACCACGTGCTTCCGCGCCTGCAAACGCAGTTTCACCTGGCCCCCATCGAGCACGTCGTGGTGATGACGGCCGGCTTGGGCGAGTCTTTCCTGGCCGAGAAAATCGCGGACTGGGAAGATGCTTTGCCCGCCAACTTCAAGCTGGCCTACCTGCCGAGCTTCGGCGCCGTGCGCCTGCGCCTCACCGGCACCGCCGACGGGCACCCCGACCTACGGGGCCGCATGCTGGCCTTGCTGCCGGCTTTGCGCGAGCGCATCGGCGAGTACATATTTGCCGAAGAAGAAACCACGCTCGAAGCCGCTATCGGCAAACTGCTGTTGGCCCGAAACCTCACCGTGGGCACGGCGGAAAGCTGCACGGGCGGACTGGTGTCCCAGCGCCTCACCAGCGTGCCAGGCAGCTCGGGCTATTTCCGGGGCAGCATCGTGGCCTACCACAACGACATCAAGCAAGCCGAACTGGGCGTGAAGCCGGAAACGCTGGCCCAATTCGGGGCCGTGAGCGAAGCCACCGTGCGCGAAATGGCCGAAGGCGCCCGCCGCCGCCTGGGCGTGGACGTGGCCGTGGCCACGAGCGGCATCGCCGGCCCCGGCGGCGCCACCGACACCAAAAAAGTCGGCACCGTGTGCCTGGCCTACGCCGACGCTACCCAAACCATCAGCCGCGAGTACGTACTGGACCGAGGCCGGGCCCTGAACGTGGAGTACGCCGCGCAGTCGCTGCTAACCATGTTGCGGCAGCAGCTGGCTGATGGATAACCCCTTCGCAGTTTGGTATAAGGTTGCAAATTTTAAGATGTGAAGCAGATTGCACCTTATTTAAATCACCGTTTTGCTAAACTCAAAAGCTTAACTAAGACTGTCTGCTCGGCGGCTATCGGCCCTGCTGCGGCAGCCAGCTACTCCTGCGGGCTGGCCAAGGCCTCGGTTGCCGGCAGCCTGCGTCCTTACTTCCCTACCGCAGGTTCCGGGACCCGCTGCAAGTCTAAATCCTGGAAATCGTAGCTGAAATCGGTGGCGGGCGAGACGGCCTTCATCTTGATGCTGCTGGCCTGGCCCTGCTCGTTGAGGGTGAAGGCGGCGAAGGCGTCAGCGTGGAAGCTGCGGTCGCGCCAGCGCACCACGTAGGTGTTGCCGCGGTAGGGCAGCAGCTGGCCCGTGAGGCGGGGCGAGCGTTTGGCTTTGAGCCAGAGCTGCGCGCCTTGGGCGAAGATGCTCACGTCGCCGAGCCGGGCATCGCGGTAGCGGCCGACGTAGGCCGCGTAGTCCGGCTTTTTGGGCGCGGCCTTTTGGGCGGCAGCGACTTGCTTCCACACGGCGGCGTCGGCCTTGGTGTTGCCGGCAGCCATCTTTTTGCTCATGTCG
>DASVTG010000756.1:0-2366 GCA_036387695.1 Hymenobacter sp.
AGGGCCGCGTCCCCCGGCTGGCTGGCCTGGCTGACGCCGGCGCTGCGCACCGGCTTGGCTTCGGTGGCCGTGCTGGGTGGCTTTGCTGCCTCTTTTTACCTCAGCGGGCCGCCGGCAGCTAGCCCCGTAGCCGCTACTGCCTCGCTCGACGCGGTGCCGCGCACCGAGTTGGTGGGCTACTTGCTCACGAGCGGCGCCCGCGTGGAAAATGCTGATTTGGACGCGTTGGCCGCCGCCAACCCCGGCCTGACCAATGGCTTCATGCAGGCCACCGAGGCCGAGCTGACGGAAGCGCTCGACGCCCAGCCTTCCGAAGACATTTCTTATCTGTAGTGACCTCTTCCAACATGCCCGTCCCTTCTTCTTTGTTCCGTTTGCTCGGTTTGGCGGCGCTGCTGCTGACCTTGGCGCCCGCTGCCCACGCGCAGGGCGGCGCCCGCCGCGGCCAGCGCCTGGCCCAGCTCGAAAACGCCAAAATTGCTTTCATCACCAACCGGGTGGCCCTTACCCAGGACCAGGCCCAGCGGTTCTGGCCGCTCTACAACGAGTTCATCGCCAAGCGCCGCGACCTCAACCGCAACGGCCGGCTGCTGCGCCGCGACGTGGCCGAGGGCATGAGCGACCAGCAGATTCGCGAGAATTTTACCCAGTCCTTCACCACGCGCCAGCAGGAACTGAACCTGGAGAAGGAGTATTTCGAGAAGTTTCAAAAGGTGATTTCCCTCCGCCAGGTAGCGCAGCTTTTCGTGGCCGAGCGCGACTTCACCAAAGAAGTCATCAAGCGCGTGGCCGGGCCAGCCGGCCAAGCCAGCGCCAACGACTAGTTGCGCTTTGGCTACCTAGCTGGCCTGGTGCATTGCCTTGAGGCCGCTGCCCCCGCAGCGGCCTCCTTATTTTTGTGGGATAATCCAAACGCCGCAGCAGTTAGCCAAACGAGTACCCCGAATTTTCAATTCGGCCCGTGTTAACATCAATCATTCCCACGGGTCGAATTGGAAATTCGGGGTGCTCGTTCAAACGCTTCGCCGTTATTCCATGTACTAAGCAGCATGCTCACCCCCCGCCAATTATTTCTGCGTCACCAGGCCCAAACCTCCGATTTTCCGCTTTTGCTGGAAATTGAGCGGGCCGAAGGCGTGTACATGTACGCCCCCGAGGGCCGCCGCTACCTCGACCTGATTTCGGGCATCGGCGTGAGCAACGTGGGGCACCGCCACCCGCGCGTGCTGGCCGGCATTCAGGCCCAGCTCGACAAATACCTGCACCTGATGGTGTACGGCGAGCTGGTGCAAGCCGTGCCCGCTCAGCTGGCCGAGGCCATCCACCAAACCCTGCCCGCGCACCTGGATTCGGTGTATTTCACCAACTCCGGCACCGAGGCCATCGAAGGCGCCCTCAAGCTGGCCAAGCGCCACACCGGCCGCACCGAGCTCATTTCCTGCTTCGATGCCTACCACGGCTCCACGCACGGCGCCCTCTCCATCACCGGCTCCGAAGGCTTCAAGAACAGCTTCCGCCCGCTGCTGCCCGACGTGCGCCACATTCGCCACAACGACTTCACCGACCTGGCCCTGATTACGGAGCGCACCGCCGCCGTGGTCATCGAAACCGTGCAGGGCGAAGCCGGCGTGCGCGTGCCCACGCCTTACTACCTGCCGGCCCTGCGCCGCCGCTGCCGGGAAGTGGGCGCGTTGCTCATCCTCGACGAAATCCAGTGCGGCTACGGGCGCACCGGCACCATGTGGGCCTTCGAGCAGTTCGGCATCGAGCCCGACATCCTGGTGTGCGCCAAGGGCATGGGCGGCGGCATGCCCATCGGGGCCTTCATTGCGAGCACCGAAATCATGAGCGGTT
The DNA here is from genome assembly GCA_036387695.1 of Hymenobacter sp. GTDB lineage: Bacteria > Bacteroidota > Bacteroidia > Cytophagales > Hymenobacteraceae > Hymenobacter. Next base: position 1,855 of record DASVTG010000756.1, read on the forward strand.
TCAAAACCAACCCCATTCTGGGCCACTGCACCACCTTTGGCGGCCACCCGGTGAGCTGCGCGGCGGCGCTGGCCACGCTGCAAGTCATTCAAGACGAAAAACTAGCCGAGGGAGTGGACGCCAAAGCAGCGCGGTTTCGGGCGCAATTGCATCACCCGGCCATTCGGGCCGTGCGCGGCGCCGGGCTGTTGATGGCCGTGGAGTTTGATTCCTTCGAGGTCCTCAAGCCCATTATTGACTACGCCCTGGAACACGAAGGCATCCTGACCGACTGGTTTTTGTTCTGCGACAACTCCCTGCGCCTGGCCCCGCCGCTCATCATCACCGACGAGCAGATTGACGAAGCCTGCGCGGCCCTGCTGCGGGCCGTGGATGCGGTTACGTCGGTCTGAAACCGGTTTCGGGTAAAAGCAGAACGTCCTGCTCATCTGACGGACGCCAGATGAGCAGGACGTTCTGCTTGTTAACAGTTGAAATGCCTACACGGCAATGTTGGGACGGGGCAGCTCGTT
>DASVTG010000757.1:0-2285 GCA_036387695.1 Hymenobacter sp.
ACTTCGGCGGGTGAAGTCCTGAGCGACTCCACCGAGCAGTACCAGCAGGTGCCCTATGGCCCCTACACGGCCTCGCTGTTTACCTTCAATACCCCCAGTCAGGTACGGTGGGAGTGGCTAAAATTCCAAGACCCTTTGGACACGTCCGCGCCCTGGGACTCGCTCAAGCGCAGTTCGCACACGTACAACGCGGCGGGGCAGCGCACGCAAGTGCTGGAGGAGCAATACAGCAACGGCACCCTCTCCGAAGCGGCGCGCCGGCTGTGGTCGTACAATGCTTTGGGCCAGGTAACGGTGTATGAGGCCCAACGTAGCGGAGGCAGCGCTGCCTGGGGCCCTTTGCAACGCGCCACCTACGCCTACAACGCCGCTGGCAAGCTGCAGCAGTACGTGGTCGAGTCGGTCATATTGAGCAGCAATGTCTACAGCAATTCGTCCCGCCACACCTACACGTTCGACGCGCAGGGCCGGGAAATCCTTCTGGCCTCCGAGAATTGGGACAACGCCTGGGTGCCCGCGTCGCACACGGTTTATGCCTACGCCGCCAACGGCGACGTGGCCACCGCCACCCTGCAAGCCTGGAACCCCAACACCAGCGCCTACCAGAATGCCCAGCGCATTGTGCTCACCTACGCGCAGGTGACTGCCGCGCGCCACGGCCTGCAAGCCAGCAGCCAACTGGCCGTGGCGCCCAACCCGGGCACCGATGCGGTGGTGCACTACCGCCTGCTGACGCCGGCCACCGCTTCCGTTGAGGTGTTCGACCTGGCGGGCCGCCGCGTGGCCGTGGCCCAACCCGCTGCCCAACAAGCTGCCGGCGAGCACGCCGCGTCGCTGGCCGGCACCACGCTGGCGCCGGGCCTCTACCTGGTGCGCCTGCGCGCCGGGGCGCAACACGCGCAAGTGAAGTGGGACAAGCGCTAAGCGCAATCCCAGCTCGGCCGCACTGGCCCAGCGCCAACCCGTAGTTTTGAGCCCCGGTTGAAGACACCTTCGGCCGGGGCTTTGCGTTACTAGCATATTCCTTCTCATTTCCACCCAACCATGTCCTTGCTCTTCAGCGATTTTGCTTCCTGGCGTGCGTACTGCGCCGCCACCGGCGAGCCGCTTCACCAACCCGTGCTCGACTACGAAATCGAACAAAAGGGCCGCACCGAAGACGAAATCTGGACCGGCCTGCAACGGGCCTACGACGTGATGCGCGACGCCGTGCACGAGGGCCTGACCGGCGACATGACTTCCCGCTCGGGCATGATAAACAACGGGGCCAAGAAAATTGCCGCCTCGCCCGTCACGGTCCTGTCTCCGGAGTTTAAACAGCTCATCACCCGCGCGCTGGGGGCCAAGGAAGTGAACTCCTGCATGGGCCGGGTGGTGGCCGCGCCCACGGCCGGCGCTTCGGGCATTCTGCCGGGCGTGTTGGTCACGTTGCAGGACCTGCACAAGCTGAGCGACCGGCAAATTCTGGAAGGCCTGCTCGTGGCCGCCGGCATTGCCCTGATTATCGAGCAAAACGCCTCGCTGGCCGGAGCCGTGGGCGGCTGTCAGGCCGAAACCGGTTCGGCTGCGGCCATGGGCAGCGGCGCCATCGTGTACTGCCTGGGCGGGCCGGTGGAGCAGGTGTTTGCCGCCGTGGCCGTCACCATTCAGTGCATGCTGGGCCTGATATGCGACCCCGTGGCCGGCTTGGTAGAGGTGCCCTGCGTGGTGCGCAACGCCTCGGCTGCGGCCATCGCCTTTAGCTCCGCCCAGATTGCCATTGCCGGCATCGACCCCGTCATTCCCGTCGACCAATGCGTGGCCGCGCTGGGCGAAGTGGGCCAGGCCATGGAAACCCGCTACAAGGAAACCGCCCTGGGCGGCCTGGCCAATACCACCCGCGGCCGCGAAATAGAGCAGCGCGTGCTGGTGCAGGACATCAACATTCTGCCGGATGATGGCGAATAGCCGCGGCCATTCATCAAGCATCTTCCCCAACAAGCTACTCGCGCACCGAGCACGTGCTAGAAGCGTTTGCGCCTTGCGTCCACTGGTTGGGTTGGCAGCCGTGAAAGTGCCAAACCCGATGCCATCACAGCCTGCGGCAAAAGTGGTTTGAGCCCAGGCGCTCAAGGCTAGCATCAGCAGCCGCCCAAACGCGTGAAAGCACAAAAGCCTGGAATGTCAGCGCAGCGAGGAGAAGCATAGAATACTAGCGCGGTTTCGGCGTCGGTGTACGCCTGCCGGTCCGACGCCCTAGGCGTCCGACCGGTTGTTGTCAGCCCCCTCCGGGTGCAGCGTCCTAC
>DASVTG010000758.1:0-7349 GCA_036387695.1 Hymenobacter sp.
GTCATGCTGCGCGCAGCCGAAGCATCTCGCGTGTAGTAGTTATTCTTTTCTTACGATTGGATTACTACCCCACGCCAGATGCTTCGGCTGCGCTCCGCATGACGTTCTTTTTTGGCTTGGCGGCAGCTCTTTAGTCACGGACCAAAACACCATCGGCCAAAAAGGTGAGCTCCTGCTCGTCCTTCGTGATGGCGGCCACTTCCTGGTCGGATTTGCCGGCGTCTTTGGCGTAGTGCTGCAGCTCTTCTTTGGGCACCGTGCTGCGGTGGGCCCAGCCGCTCACCACCACGTTGTGGCCGCTGAGGTCTTTGGGCACAAAAAACGCGTAATCCCGAAAGCGGACGCGCATTTCCTTGCCGTCGGCGGTGGGCAGCGTCATCCAGCAGCCCTTGGCCTGGCACACGGCCGAAGCCTTGCCCACCAGTTTTACCTGCGCCGAATCACGGCCGCCCAACGTGGCGTTGATGGCGCTGGCCGGCACCGCGCCTTCGGGGCTGAAAGCCGAGCCGTAGGTTTGGCCGGGCTTGGCGGGGGGCACGCTGGTGTTGGGCCCTTCGGCTTCTTCCTCGGTGGTTCGCTTTTCTTCCGAGCCCGGAGGCACTTCGGAGTTGTGGCCGTTCACTTCCTGCTGGCCCTCGCTCACGGGCAGCACCGGGTTGATGGGCGCCGAGGGCACAAAGCGGATATACAGCAGGATGACGGCGAGGACGACGACAAAAGAAACGAAAAACTTCATGGCTCGGAGGAAGAAAAGAAACGGGTGTACGTATGGCACGGAGGCCTGTCACGGCCTCATTTTAATTATTGGCTGAGCACCACGGCCTTGCCCAGCTTGCGGGCGTAGGTCATGCGGCGCGCGGCGCCGTCGGTCACGGGGTAGTCGAAGCCCACGGCGGTGGGGTCTTCGCGCAGCGCCGACCAGGTTTTGGAATCCACTTCGGCGGGCTGGTCGGTGCCGGCGGGCACGGCGGGCTGGATGAAGTGCGCGTCGGAGAAGAAATTGTTCATGCCTTGCAGAATGGCAATTTCTTTTTCGCGCACGCTGGCCGACTGCGGGTCGTTCAAGGCTTTCTCAGTTAGCAGCACGCGGGCAGGCATCACCTCGTGGCGAAGCGTGTCGCCGGTGCTGCTCGTCACGATGAGGTGGGCCTGGGACGTGAGCACGCGGGGGCCGCGCAGCTGCAGAATGAAATTGTCTTTCTTGTCGGGGTCCGAAAAAGCGTGCGTGGTGCTCACCGTGTTGAGCACCGTTTTGTTGCTCACGCGGGTGCGGTCGCCGGCGGCAGGTGGGCGGTAGGTGGTGCGGGGGTCAACGGTCGAGGTATTGACCTCGCGCTCGGTACTCACGCAGGAAGTGAGCTGCCCGGCCAAGCCAGCAGCCAGAAGAACGAGGCCCGTAAGTTTGAGTGAATAGGTTTTCATATAAAATAAGGCGGCACGCTCTAACACCAAGCGCGCACGAAGGTAAGGTGGGAATAAATGCCCGGGGAAATTCCCGGACAACGGCAATGCGAGGGAAGCCGCTAACTGGGATTTTTACGAAAAAGCCTGAGCAATGGGTTGCTCCTGCTGGCCGCCGGTTCTAAAACAAGCCGATTTCCACGCCCGCCACCCAGCGGGGCAATTCGGGCCAAGCACTGTAGCTCTTCCCGAACGCCGGCGTTAGTCGGCAGCGCGCCACCAAGGCGTAGCGGTCGATGCCCAGGCGGGCGCCCACTCCCCCGTTCCAACGGCGCACGTACGGCAAGCCGCGTTCGGTGGTCTCAACGGAGCCAATGCCCGGGCCGGGCTCGTCTTCGGTGACGTGGCTGCTGCCCGCCACCCAGCCGCCGCTGGCCAGCAGGTCCAGGTAGCGGCCCACGTTGTTGCCTCGCCGGCCGGCATTGATGCGCACGCTTATTTCCGAGTAAATCGTGTGCAGCCCCAGGTATTCGCGGCGGTGCAGGTCCGGGGTGGGCACCGTTTTTCGGCCGTTTTGGGCCAGCTCGTAGCGTCGGTAGGCATAGCCGAGGTCCAAATTCAGGGCCAAGGCCTGCGTGAAGCGCAGCTTGAAACGGCCGCCGCCGCGCAGCTCGGCCGAACGCAGCCCGTAAGCCAAACCGGCCCCTGCGCCGGCCGGGCCGGCCATCAGCCCAGCCCCCACGTAAGCGTGGCCGAAGTAGCGCCGGTTGGGGCCAAACAGGGTTTTCACGGTGTCGTCGGCCACGTTGGCTTTCACCAGCACTTGCTGCGCCTGGGCGGTGAACGAGCCGCCGAACAGCAGCAAGGCGCCGGCTGCAAGTCCCTTGGCCTTGTTTTTAGCCCCCGGAGAAGCAGCCGGTTGGGAATGTATGGTCTGCCTCATTCGGAATACGTGCCGGAGTAGCCTTTGAAAAAAACGCGCAGCACGTCGCCGCCCCGCAGCAACCGGCGCGGCACCTGCACCACCAGGCGCTGCGTCACGGCCCGGGTTTCGTAGCGGCGCAACACCCCGCGCCGGTCGGCCAGGTTCCAGTAGAGGTAGGCGGGGTAGTTGGGCTCGGGGAGCGGGGCCAGCGGGGCATTGCCCGGCGTGGGCTGCTCGCGGCCTACCGGCGGCACGGGCGCATCGGCGGGGACTTTGGCGTCGGCTTCGGGAGCGGCTTGCAGCAGCACTTCGCTTTGGTCGGCCATCAGCGGCAGCATTTCGGCCGGGCGCAGGGCCGCCTCTGGCCGAATCACCACGGCCACCAGGCTGTCGTGGGGCACGAAATCGAACGTGGGCACCAGGCTTTCGGCGGGCTTGGCGGGCACCGCAAAGCGCCGGAACCGGGGCCGTCCGTAGCCGTGAGCGTAGTCGAAATACGGGTATAGCTCCGCCGATTTCTCCAATCCCTGAAACAGCTGCATGGCCGTGAGCTGGCGGTTTTGCTGCCACAGGCAGGCCGCAAAGCCCGCCACCAGGGGCGCCGAAAAAGAGGTTCCTTCCAGCCGCTCGTAGTCCTTTGGGGTGGTGGTGAGCACGATGCCAAAGGCGGCGAGGTTGGGCTTGGGCCGGCGGTCGGCGGTGGGGCCGTAGGAGCTGAAGTCGACGTGCAGGCCTGTTTCGGGGTCGAGGCCGCCCACGGCCAGCACCGAGTCGGCGTCGGCGGGCGTGCCGATGCGCACCCAGTCGTTGTCGCCGTCGTTGCCCGCGGCGCTCACCACCAGCAAGCCCTTGCGCGCGGCAAGGTTGGCGGCCCGCGAAATCAAGCTGAGGCGGCCGTTCATCTGCTCGGGAAAATAGCGCTGCTCGGTGTACGCCAACGACGAGTTGATGATGTCGGCCCCGAGGCGGTCGGCCCATTCCACGGCGGCCAGCCAGGCTTCTTCCTCGGCGTAGCGCTCGCGGTGCAGCTGCTCGGTGCGGGCCAGCAGGTACTCGGCGTTGGGCGCCAGGCCCAGGGCCGGGCCGGGCGGGCCGCCCAGTCCCGCGGGCAAGCGTCCCGCCAGGCAGCCCATTACCTCCGTGCCGTGGCTGCCGGTTTGGTACACGTCGGCGCGGTTTTTCAGGAAATCGTAGGTGGCCACCACGCGCTTGCTCGCCATCAGCTCGCGGAAGGCCGGGTGGTCGGGCAGGCCGCGAAAGCCCACGTCGAACACGGCAATGCGCAGGCCGCGGCCGTCGAGGCCGGCCGCGCGCAGGGCGGGGCCGTCGAGGTGGGCCGTTTGGCGGCGGGCCAGCAGGTAGTCGTTGGCGGAAATGGGGCCCGGCTCTTTCGCTCCCTCGGACACGCGCGGGCTTGTCTCTGCGGCTCGGCTGGCAACGTTTACTTCCCGCAACGGCCACGCTTCCACTGCCAATACGCCGCTTAGTTTGCGCAGCGCGGTTGCCTGCGCGGGGGTGGCGCGGCACGCCACGGCGTTGAACCAGCGGCTGACCAGCGTGAGGGTATCGACGCGCGCGGCCACGGCGGCCACGTAATCGGCCCGCACCGGCAGGTCGGTGGCTTCGTAGGCGGGCAGGTGCTGGCGCCGACGCCGGAGTTGGGCCGCTGCGGAGAAATATTGCTGTGGGTGGAAACCGACGCCGGCTTTGTCGCGAAAGGTTACCCAGTAACGGCTGCTTGGCTCGGTGCCATGCGCTTGGCCAAAAGCGGGTTGCCCCTGCTCAAGCCCCAGCCCCATCACCCAGAAAAGACACAGCCAACGCTTCATTAATGTAGTTGTTCACCCCCCTGAAATGGCGCGGGGTGGTTGCACTTTGAAATTGGCCCGAGTACCCCGAATTTCCAATTCGGCCGGTCGGAACGTTGGTTGTTCTACCGGGCCGAATTGAAAATTCGGGGTACTTGTTCTGGTCGGGCGCCTTACAGCCCGTACTTGCTCAGCAAGTAAATGAGGGACGCCATGCCGGCGCCGCCCAGCTCCAATTCGCGCCGGTGCACCTTGTCGAAGGTGTCGGCCGCGGTGTGGTGCAGGTCGAAGTAGCGCTGCGAGTCGCCGTCGTAGCCGATGAGGGCTTTGGGATGCACGGCCGCTTTCAGAGGCTCAATGTCGGTGCCGCCGTGGCCGGGCGTGAGGGCGTCCACGTGGTAGGGCTTCAGCAAGGTGTTCCATTTGGCCATCTTAGCCAACACGGCGGGGTCGCCGTCCACGTTGAAGCCGCGGGGAGTGAAGCCGCCGCCGTCCGACTCAATAGCGGCCAGGTGGGTTTCCTTGTTTTGCGCCGCCAGCCGGGCGTACTCCTGGCCGCCGCGGGCCCCGTTCTCTTCGTTCATGAACAGCACGGCGCGCACGGTGCGCTCGGGCCGGTAGCCGGAAGCGCGCAGCAGGCGCAAGGCTTCCATGCTTTGCACCACGCCGGTGCCGTCGTCGTGGGCGCCTTGAGCCAGGTCCCAGGAGTCGAGGTGGCCGCCCACGGTGATGATTTCCTGCGGAAACTTGCTGCCTTTGATTTCGCCCACCACGTTGTAGCTTTTTACGTCGGGCAGGGTCTGGCATTCCATTTCCAGCTCAAACTGCAAGTCGGCGTTGGCCTTGAGCAAGAGGCTGAGCTGGTCGGCGGCGTTGGTGCTGAGCGCGGCGCCCGGCACCTTGGGCACGGCGGGGTCGTAGTTCATGGTGCCGGTGTGCGGGTTGTCGTCGCGGGCGCTGGTCAGCGAGCGCACCAGGGCGCCCACGGCGCCGCGCTTGGCGGCCTCAATGGCCCCGGTGCGGCGCTGGTCGCCGGCGCGGCCGTAGGCGGTGCCGGGCTCAATCAGGGCGTCGTCGAAGGGCCGGTTGAAGAACACGAACTTGCCTTTCACGGCGGCTTCGGGCAGCTGGCGCAGCTGGTCCATGCTTTTCACTTCCACCACCCCGGCTTTGAGCTTGCCGCCGGTGCCCACCGAGCCACCCAAGGCGCACACCGGCACCTTGACTTCCTTGCCCTTGTTGCCCACGATTTCGCCCTTTTCCTTCCCCCCGCGCACCCAGTGGGGCACCATCACCTCCTGCAGGTACACGCGGTCGAACCCGGCTTTTTCCATGGTGGTTTTGCCCCATTCCACGGCTTGCTGGGCCTGGGGCGAGCCCGAAAGCCGCGCCCCAATGTTAGTGGTGAGGTAGCGCAGGTTTTCGTAGCTCTCGCCGCGCAACAAGGCTTCGTCGAATATTTTGCGCAGCGCCACCGAGTCCGTGCGGTACGCGAGGTCGGCAGCGGCTTTGTCCGCTTTGGAGGGTTTGGCGGCCGGGGTCCGCTGGGCCTGAACGGATGCGGCACTGCCTAAAAGGCCCGCGGCCAAGGCCACCCGCCGGGCCCAGGCGCCAGATTGAATCGTGGTCATAGAAACAGAAAATGCAGCCCCACTCGCCGGGGCTTGCCTGCGAAAGTACGCGGCCGGGCCCGGCTAACGCATGCCGGCCGTCTTGGTGCCGGTTTTACCGGCCGCCTTGGCCTTGCCTTCGGGGCCGTAGCCGCGCACGTCCACCGTGGGCATGGCCCCTTCGGTCAGGCGAACGGTGAAGAGGTAGTCGTACTCGCTGTCGGCGATTTCTTCCACCGGCGGCGTTCCGCCCAGCTCTTCGATGAGCGGCAGCACCGTGTTGGAATGGCCCACCACCACCACCGATTTGCCGGCGTAGTCCTTGCGGATGCGCTCCGCCAGCAGGTAGGTGCGGCGGCCGTCGTACACCTGCGGTTCCAGCTTCGTGGCTTCGGCCAACGGGGCCAGGGTGGCGCGGGTGCGCTTGGTGTCGGTGGTGAAAAGCGCTTCGGGGCGCCGCTTGAGCAGGGTTTGACGCAAGGCCAGTGCCCGCACCTGCCCCACGGCCGACAGGGCCGGGTCGGGCGGGTTGCCCGTGGTGTCTTTTTCGGCATGACGCACGAGGTACACCGTGGTAACCAGCGGCTTCACCTTGGCCTTGGGGGCGGCCGGGGCGGGCGCCTGGGCGCTCGCGCTTCCAACCAGGGCCGTAAGGCCGGCCCATAAAAACATCCAGAGAGGTAGGCGTGCGGTCATTGTGGCAAGAAAAACGTAGTGGGGAAAGTAGGCTGGGCAAATTACGCCACAATCCCGAAAGGTGCTGTGCCTGCCACCGAGTTGGGCTTCATGCAGCCTTCAGGTGGCCGGGGCTACTATTGCAGGCGTCATCCATCAACCCTTTATTCTTGCGTCCCGCTTATGCACGTGCTGCTCATCGAAGACGAAAAAAGCCTGCACCAGGAAATGCGCCAGTTTTTGGTGCAGGCCCAGTACCTGGTCGACTCGGCCTATACCTATGCGGAAGCTTCGGAGAAGCTGTTTGTGAGCAGCTACGACTTCGTGCTCCTCGACCTGGGCCTGCCCGACGGCGACGGCCTGGACCTGCTCAAAGAAGCCCGCACCAACGACAAGCAGGAAGCTTCCTTCATCATCCTCACGGCCCGGGGCGCCCTCGATGACCGCATCCGGGGCCTCGACCTGGGCGCCGACGACTACCTGCCCAAGCCGTTTTCGCTGCTGGAGCTGACCAGCCGCATGCACGCAATCACGCGGCGCAAGTTCAACCTTAAGCGCCCCGAAATCACCTTCGGCCAAGGCTTCCGGATGGACCCTAACGCGCGGTTCGTGCGGTTTGGCACCCAGGAAGTGGCCCTCACCAAAAAAGAGTTCGACTTGCTGCACTACTTGCTGCTGCACCGCGGCCGGGTGCTCACGCGCTTGCAGCTGGGCGAGCACCTGTGGGGCAACGTGCTGGAAGACGATTCCGACTCGAACTACATCGACGTGCACATCAAAAACGTGCGCAAAAAGCTGGCCCCCTTCGGCGCCGCCGATTTCCTGGAAACCGTGCGCGGCATCGGGTACCGGGCGGCGGAGTAGTGGTGAGATGGTGAGGTGTGTGGTGGTGAGGTGTGAGATGGTGTATTTTGTGTTGTGTTTGCGCTA
>DASVTG010000759.1:0-4632 GCA_036387695.1 Hymenobacter sp.
GGCGGCCATGCGGCCCAGCGGCGTTTTGGCGCTGTACTGCCGGACAAAGAATTCGTCCTGATTATTTTCAACCCCACCTGGCGAGAGGGTATTTACCCGCACCCCGGCCTTGCCCCAATACGCCGCCAGGTAGCGCGTAAAGCTGATGACCGCGCCCTTGGTGGCCGGGTAAGACGGCGACTTGAAGAAGGTCTGCTCGCCGCGCTCGTTCACGTAAATGTTTTGGTCGGGCCCCACGATGCCGTAGGTGCTGGCCACGTTGATGATGCTGCCGCGGCCCTGCGCCGCCATGGGCGTGCCAAATACCTGCGCCGCCAGGAATATGCCCGTCACGTTCACTTCCAGCGACTTTTTCCAGGTGTCGAGCGGGAAATTCTCAAACTTGCTGAGGTCGGCGGCCAGGGCCGGGTTCTCGAACATGTCGTTGATGGCGGCGTTGTTCACCAGCACGTCGATGTGGCCAAACTGCGCCAGAATCTGGTCGCGGGCCGCCGCCAGCGAGGCCGGTTCGGTCACGTCCACCCTCAGCGGCAAGTGAATGCCGCCGGGCAGGTCGGCTGCGGTGGCCGCACAGGCTTCTGCGTTGATGTCGGCCACCACCACGTTGGCGCCGGCATTGGCCAGCGCAGCGCAGTGCTGGCGGCCGATGAGGCCGCACGCGCCCGTGACGATGGCCGTTTTGTTGGTCAGGGAGAAAAGGTCCATATGCACGAGTACCGCGAAATTTTATTTCGCGTTGCCGCAACGCGGCGAGTGGCCATTGGGGCGGGAGGTTGTTGAAAGCAGGTGTTTGGTCGGACGTCATTCGCCGCGGCGCGGCGACGCGAAATAAAATTTCGCGGTACTAGTTCTTCACCGGGGCGGCGTTGGTCACTTTGCGGAACACGGCTTCCACGGGCTCGCCGAGCAGGCGGGCGGCCACGTCGCCGGCCTCGATGGCGGCCTTAAGCAGCGGCAGCACCTCGCGGTAGGTGGCCAGGGTGTGGGCCACGTCCTCGTCGGAGTGCGAGAAGCACATGTTGTGGAAACCGCCCCACATAATGCCGCGCTTGAACAGCTCCTGCTGCATGAAAGCCTTGATTTCCATGGGGTTGCCCGCCAACGCGTCGAAGGTCACTATCGTGCGGCAGTCGTAGCCGTAGCACTTGGTGTACTGACCCAGGCCCAGCTCGGCGGCGATTTCGTTGTAGCCGTCCTTCAGCTTTTTGCCTTGTTTGGCGAGTTGGGCGGGCACGTCCTTGTCGCACATCTCGGTGATGGTGGCCAGGGCCGCGGCCATGCTCAGCGCCTCGCCCCCGAACGTGGTGAAGAAGAAAACGTCCTGTTCGAACAGCTCCATTACGTCGCGGCGGCCCGTGAGCAGGGCAATGGGCATGCCGTTGGCGAAGGCTTTGGAATACACCGCCAGGTCGGGGGTGATGCCGAAATACTCCTGCGCGCCGCCCACCGCAATGCGGAAGCCGGTCCACATCTCGTCAAAAATCAGCAGCGTGCCGTTGGCCTTGCACAGCCGCGCCACTTCGTGCAGGAAGTTGTCCTTGGGCGCGTCGAAGATGAACGGCTCCAGAATCACGCAGGCCACGTCCTCGTCGAGCAGCGCTTTCAACGAATCAAGGTTGTTGTACTCAAATGCGGCGGTCAATTCCTTGATTTCGAACGGAATGCCTTTGTCGCGGCTGGTGGTGCCGATGTACCAGTCGTGCCAGCCGTGGTAGCCGCAGCACAGCACTTTGTTGCGGCCAGTGAAGGCGCGGGACACGCGCACCGCCGCCGAGCACACGTCGGCCCCGGTCTTGCTGATGCGGATGCTTTCGGCGTTGGGGATGATGGAATGAATGAGCTCCGACAACTCCACTTCCAGCTCGTGCATCATCGAGAACGTGATGCCGTCCTGCAGCTGCGCCCGAATGGCGTCGTCCACGGCCGGGTAGGCGTAGCCCAGCGAAATCGGCCCAATGCCCATCTGGTAATCGATGAATTCGTTGCCGTCCACGTCCCAGATGTGGGAGCCAACTCCGCACTTCACGTACTTGGGGCTCACACCCTTGGTGTACTGGCCGGGGCCTTTGGCCAGGGTCTGCGTCACGGGCGTCATGATTTTTTGCGCGCGGGCGTACAGCTCGTCCGACTTCGTGATGTCGGGGTAGTTCTCGTTGAAAGAAACGGTGTTGGGCATGGGAAGGGGATGGTGAAAGGGTGAGGGCAGCACGTGTACCCCGAATTTCTAATTCGGCCCGGTAGAACGTGCTGCCGGGCCGAATTGGAAATTCGGGGTACTCGTTCTACTCGGCAAATTGATTTTCCAGAATGGGCCGGGCGGCAAAGTCCGCGCTGCCTTCGCCCAGCGCCTCCGCAATGCGGCGGGCAATGTGCTGGCCGGTGAAGCCCTCGTGCTCCAGCACGGCGCTCAGGCGGCCGGGGCGATACCACCGCTCCTCCAGGGCCAGGGGCAGCACGCGCGTGGTGAGCTGGTTGCGCAGGAGCACCTCCGCCAGGATGGAATAAAGGCCGCCGGTGATGAAATGGTCTTCCACCGTGACGACGAGCGAGCCGCGGCGCACCACGTCGAGCAGCGCGGCTTCGTCGATGGGCTTGAGGCTGCGCAGGTTGACGAGGCCCACCGACTTGCCCTGGGCCTGCAGCAGCTCGCGGGCCACCAGCGCCTGCTCGAACAGCATGCCGTAGGTGAGAATGGTGACGTCGGTGCCCTCGGCCACAATTTCAGCTTTGCCCATTTCAAAGGGCGCGTGTTCGTAGGTGGCGGGGCGGGTGTTGATGCGCACGTAAGCCGGCGCCGGCGAGGCCCAGATGGCGGGCAGCATCGCAAGCATGTCGGCTTCGTCGGCGGGGGCGAAAACGGTCATGCCCGGGATGCCGCGCATCAGGCTCACGTCCTCAATGGCCTGGTGGGTGGGCCCGTTGCCGTCGGACAGGAAGCCGGGCACAAAACCGCTCAGCTTCACCGGCAGCTGGCCGATGCCCACGTCGGTGCGGATAAATTCAAAGGCCCGCAGCGTGAGGAAGGTAGCCAGCGCGTGCACCACCGGAATGCGGCCGCGCAAAGCCAGCCCGGCAGCCGCGCCAATGAGCGTCTGCTCCGTAATGCCGGTGTCGATGAAGCGCGGGCCGAGCACGGCGGGCAGGTTGCGGATAAGGGCGCGGTTTTCGGCCGTCATCACCACCAGGCGCTCGTCGGCCAGCGCGGTTTCCTTGATGAGTTCTTCGTAGGTCATAGTCTATGAATCGTTAAAAATCGTCTGTCATCCTGAGCGCAGCGAAGGACCTTGTCACGATGAACGACAAGCGCTAACCTGAGAAGGTCCTTCGCTGCGCTCAGGATGACAGACGGATTTAGCTACCGCACCGTCAACGTTTCGCTGGTGAGCGTGGTGGCTACTTGGCTGTGCAGCTCGCGCAGCAATTCCTCCACCTCGTCGGCCGAGAAGTTGCAGAACCACCGGTCGGCGCGGGCCTCGATGCTGGGGAGGCCGCGGCCGCGCACCGTGTCGCAGATAATGACCGAGGGCTTGGTGTCGGAAAAGGGCAGGGCTGAAAAAGCTTCTTCCAGCTGCTTGAAGTCGTGCCCGTCGATGCGGCGCACTTCGCAGCCAAAAGCTTCAAACTTGGGTGCCAGCGGCTCCAGCGGAATCAGGTCTTCGGTGGCCACGTTGGCCTGGAAGTGGTTGCGGTCGACCACCAGCGTGAGGTTGTTGACCTTGTGGGCGCTGGCCACCAGCAGGCTTTCCCACACGGTGCCTTCGTTCAGCTCGCCGTCGCCGGTGATGACGATGACCTTGTTGTCCTGGCCGCGCATGCGGCAGTCCAGGGCCACGCCCAGGGCCACGCTGGGCAGGTGCCCCAGCGAGCCCGAATGAAACTCCACGCCCGGCACGTGGCGGTTGGGGTGCCAGTAGATGTGGTCGTCGGTGCTGAGGTGCTGGCCGAGGCGCTCCTTCGTGATGAAGCCCAGCTCCACGAAGGTGCCGTAGAGGGCGGGCACGTCGTGGCCTTTGGAAAGGAATAGGTAGTCGCGGGTGGGGTCCTGCAGGTTGTCGGGCCGCACGTTCAGGCAGTCGGCGTAGAGGTACACCAGCAGGTCGGCGCAGCTCAGGGAGGCGCCGGTGAAGCAGCCGCCGTCGGTGCTGAGGCGCACGATGTGCTCGCGCACGCGCAGGGCCAGCCGCTCTAGTTTCTGTTGTTTATCGGGGAGCATAAGGTTTTGGGTGCTTGGTGGTTGGTGCTTGGTGCTTGGCTACCGGTGGTGGGTGTTTGGCGAATTCAGCCAGGCACCAGGCACCAACAACCAAGCACTATGTGTGACGGGTTTGCGACGGGGCCACGGTTTTGAGCTCGTCGAGGTGGTTGCGGTACCAATTCACGCCGGCCAGGTGGGCGTTGAGTTGGGCAATGTCGGGGCGCTGGCCGAGTAAGCGCAGGATGTCGTCCAGACTAAAATCTGGTTTGCTGGGGTATAAAGCGTCGTACACGGCGCTGATGAATTGGTAGTCCTCCGGGTAGTCGATGGTCCAGCGGTGGCTCATGGAGTAGTCCAGGCCCGTGTCCCAGGTCACGTTGCCCAGGCGGAACCGGTCGGGGTTTTCCCAGAAGAAAGGCGTGGTGTGCTCCCGCTCC
>DASVTG010000760.1:0-5745 GCA_036387695.1 Hymenobacter sp.
CTCGAGGCTCTGGTTGTGGTTGCCCGACATTTCGGCGATGATAAACGGCTTGTGCGCGGGGCCAACGGAACGGCCGCCGATGGTGATTTCGGTCATGTTGAGTGTCTGCGTATTCGAACCCCAAAGGTAGGAAGGCAGTAGCGCGGACTCTGTAGTCCGCGTCCCCGTGCCGTTAAAGTTGTCCGGGCGTCGTTCAGGCACCGCTTCGCGCTATTGTCCTACCAGCTCTTCAATAAATTCGACCGTCAGCTCATCCAGCGAGTGAATGCGGCGGTCGGCTTCGTGGGCCGCATCGGCTTCCAGATGCGCGTAATTGCCGCGCAGGATGCGCACCGTGCGAAACCCCAGGGGCTTGATGCCCACAAAATCCTTGCGCGGGTTGTCGCCCACGTAAATGACCTGGCGGGGAGCAACGCCCTCGCGCCGGCAAATCAACTCGAACACATGCGGCGCGGGTTTGGCGCGGTGGCGGCCGTAGCGGTTGGTGAGGTAGGCGTGGCGCACGTGAGCGCCGACGTTTAAGGCCCGCACTTTGCGGGCCTGCACCTCCTTGTGGCCGTCGGTGACGAGGTACCGCGGCCACGCGGCGAACCGCGCCAGGCAGCGCTCGGCATCCGGGTAAAGGTGCAGGTCCGGCTGGTGCTGGCGGTAGGCGCGCAGGCAGGCAGCCACCAGCGCTTTGCTCCAGCGGCCGTGCTCGCGCAGCACGTTGTCAAACACTTGGCCACGGCCCTGCACGGCTTCTTCGGCTATCATAAACGCGGCCAGCGTTTCGGCGGGCACGCTGAGGAGCGGACTCAAAAATGCCGCCACCGCCCGGAAACCGCTGTGCACGTAGCTCAGCTCGGGGTAAAGCGTGTCGTCGAGGTCGAAAACCAGAATGAGCATTGGGAAAGGCAGAACGGTGTAGAGACGCAATACTTTGCGTCTCGGCGTTGAACGGTAATCGTGCTAACGGTGCCAACGCCGAGACGCAAAGTATTGCGTCTCTACACCGTTCATTGGTCGCTTGCTGCGGGGAAAACCACATCCGTCGCCGCCCGCACCTGGCGCAGCGGCCCAGGCGCGGGCTGAAACGGGAACTGGCGCAAATCGGCACCGGCAGCTTCCTGCAAAAACCAGAAAAACGAATCCACCCCAGCGGCAATTCCCAGCGTGGAAGCCCCGCCAAACCGGCAGTTGCATTCGATGAGGTGCAGCCCGCCATCGTCGGTGAGCAAGGCCTGCAACACCACCGGACCATACACCCCCAACTTTTCCACGAACGGGATGAGCCGCGCCACCAAAGCGGGGTCTTGAAGGGTGGTGGTCACTTGCGACTCGCCGCGCACCACGAGGTCGCGGGTGCGCGGCACCAGGCCGTGCACGCGGCCAGTCCGGTCCACGTAGGCATCAATGCTGATTTCGCGGCCCGCGATAAAGGGCTGAAAAACGGGCTCCTGCAAAGCGTAGGCGTGGGCCACGGCCGCAGCGTAAGGCAGGTTGAGACCCAGGCTGAGCGAGCCGGCGCCGTGCCGTTCTTTCACCACAAACGCGGCGTTGCGCGGCAGGGGCTTGTTGTCGGCGGCCAGGGCATCGATGCTCAAGCTGGTGGGAATGACCGGGAGACCATTCCGCTGCCCGAACGTGGCGAACTCCAGTTTGTCGAGGCAGCGGTTCACGGCTTCGGGCGCGCTAACCAGTACGTGAATGCCGACTGCCGCCAGCGCCGCGCGGTGCCGGGCCCAGAATGCCAATTCCCCGTCACGAGTGGGGATGACGTGGCCGATGCCGTGCTGCTGGCAATAGCTGATAATGCCGGGCAAGTGGTCGTCCGTAGTCGGGGGCATGGCCCAGCTTTCGGCCGTGAAGTGGAAGCCCAGCGCTTTGGGGTTGAGGTCGCCGCCAAACACTTTCAGGCCGGGGTGCACCCGCTGAGCGGCTTTTGTTACCGCTTCGGCCAGCGGCACCTTGGCCGCGAGGCTGCTGATGAGCACATGAGCCGGCGCTTTAGTGGCCGGAGCGGAGTCCGGGCCCAACCGCGCCCGCTCGTAGGCGATGATTTCCGGAATGGCCGCTTCCAAGGTGGTTGGCGGCAGCCAGTCAATCTGGCTAGCCCACAGGCTCATATCCGCCTCGGAGGCCTCAAAGGGAATATCCGAAGCCACGTACTTGGCCCGCAAATCGGGAAAATTCTGCTTGAGGACTTCCACTACTTCGGAGACGCGGCGAGCGCGGCCCGTGCCCAGGTTGATGATGCCCGTGACCGTTTCGGCGGCTGCAAGGCGTAGCAATCCCTCGGCCGTGTCGGCGGCGTAGAGGTAGTCGAAGTACGATTCGGCGCCATACACCGTGATTTCTTCGCCGGCCAGCAGCATGCGGACCCAGCGCGAGGTAATGTCGCGGCCGTTGCGGCCGTAGCCGCGGTAGATGCGCGGAATGGCCGTGCTGAACTGCTCGGCGCGGTAGGTTTGCAGGAAGCGCAGCTCGATTTCATGCGCCAGCTTGGCCATGCCCGTCAGGTTGCGGGGCAGGATGGGGTCGTCTTCGCGCAGGGCGCGGGGCTGGGCCGGCACCTCGGCGAAATTGTACAGGGCCGGGTCGTAGATGAGGTAGCTTGATGCAAACACCACCCGCCGCAACGAGGGCAGGTCCTTTTGCACCGTCATCAGGTGGTGGCTCAGGCGCACGTTGTGCTGAAAATTCTCTTCCCAAAAGCCGTAGGTTTCGGTGGAGCGCTCAAACGTGGCGGCGAGGTGGATGAAGCAGTCGGGTGCGAAAGCGCGGATTTCCGGTTCCGTTAGCAGGTTTAAGTCGCCCTGTCGGTACTGGAAACGGGCCGGGAAGTCGGCCGGTCGCGGCTTCACGTCGCCCACTAACACGTGAATGTCGGCGTCTAAACCGGCCAGGCGGCGCACCATTTCCTGGCCGATGACGCCGGCGCCCCCGCTAATGAAAATTCGTTTAAAAGGCAGAACCAAAGGCTGTGGCATAGTCGGCGGCCAATTGGCCGTGCATCAGTGAGTCGGCAAAGGTATCCGGAGCCAGGCGCACGTGCTGCCGCAAGCGGCCTTCCAGTTGAAAACCGGCCTCTTCTAAAATGGCGACATGGGCTGGCCGAATGTCGTAAGTCTCGGTGAATAAGCGGTTAAATTTCAGCCCCTCAAACGCCGCCTGGCCGAGCAAGCGCAAATGGGCCAAGAAATCATTCCGATACGTGGCTGGCTCCGCCGCGCGGGCTGGGTCGGCCAGGAAGGAAACCTCGGCGCGGCCATCAAGCCAAGAAATGTGCACCAGGCCGCCATAAGCCACCAACTCGTCGTGATGCAGCAGCGAAAACAGCAGTTGCCCGGGCTGCTCCTGCTCAAACAAAGGCAGTACCACGCGCTGGAAATACGCGTCTTGCTGCTCTGCGGAGAGTGGCTCGGCTTGCCGCAGCACCTGCAGCTGCGCGTTGCGCCAGGCCCGAATGGGCTCCCGGTCTTCGTAACGGATGGGAACAAGCCGGTAATTTTCCCAGCGGAATTCGGCTTGCGGAAGGGCTTTGTATGTTTTCACGCGGTAGGAACGCGCCTTGGCGCGTTCAATCGTTGAACGATGTGCGAGAGGACGGGCCGGGGGCCGGGGTTCTGCCGGTGATGCCCGGGCGCCGAACGCGCCAAGGCGCGTTCCTACACCACCAAATACGAAATCAGCGGGTTGAGCGGGCTGCGGCGCAGGGCGTAGTTGGCCACGCCAAAAACCTCGTCAAACGCCAGGGTTTCGCCAGGGAACTCGGGGCAGTTCAGCTCATCGAAGGCCACAACGGCGCCTTTGGTCAGGCGCGGGCGGATGGCTTCGAGGCAGGCCTTGGTGGGAGCGTATATGTCGAAGTCGAAGTAGGCGAAGGCGATGACGGTTTCGGGGTGGTCGCGCAGGTAGCGGGGCACGGTTTCGGAGGCGTCGCCGGCCACCAGCTCAAACTTGCGCTTGTGCGGAATGGGGCTGTCAGCCTCATGCAGGGCCAGGATTTGAGTGAGGTATTCCTGGTAGTTTTCCGTCACGCCATAGTCGCCTTCTTTCACCCGGTCGCCGTCTTTGGCATCGACGGAAGGAAAGCCCCCGAAGGTGTCGAAGCCGATGATTTTGCGGTTGTAGTTGAACGGTTCGTAGATGCCGCGCAGCGCGTGCATCAGCGCCAGGTTTTGGCCCCAGCGAACCCCAAATTCCATGGCCACGCCGTGCACCGGGATGATTTGCTGGTAAAGCTCCGTGAAGAACAACAGCCGCGAAAACGTCTGCCGGTTCAGGTACAGGCCCAGGTTGTTGAGCAGCTCGGTGTTGGGAATCGGCGACTCGCGCAGGGTCTGGGCGAAGTTTTCGCGGCGGGCCTGCTCGGGAGCAGAGGCCCCGCTGAGGACGGAAATAGCGGACATAAGTAGTGGTTAGTGATTAGTGGTTAGCGGTTAATGATGTTTATCAAGTAGCAGTTGAGCGGTATTAGCCACTAACCACTAATCAGTAACCACTGGCTAGTCCGGCTGCAAAAATGCAACAATGCTACGGCCCAAGCCTACTCCGGCCATGGCTTCGTAGTAAGCAGCTACGGTCGGTAGCGGGGCAGTGCGCAGCAACAGGTTGTCTTGTTCCATGCGGGCGCGGTGGGCGGCTTTGCCGGCCGTACGGTCCATGACGTAGTTGGTGGCTGGGTTTAGCAAGTTAAGGTCAATGGGTTGGTCACCAATAACTTTTGCGGTGCGCCAGCCGGTAGCAGCAGCCAGGTTGCGCAGGCCGGTTTGGTTGAAGTAGGAGAGGTGGTCGGGCAGCACTACCCAAAAAGGGCGGTCGATGTGGCCGCTGGCTAAGAGGTGCTGTTGCAGGGCTGAAAAATCGTTCGGCACGTCCACCATCAGCACGCTGGAGGGGGCGGCCAGGGCCCGGCAGCGGCGTAGCAGCTCGGCCGGTTCCAGCACGTGTTCAAGCACGTTATCCAGCCACAACACCTCAAACTGACGGCCCGCATCAATGAGCTTTTGGAGCTCTTCGTAGAGGTCGCCGGTACGCAACCGTTCCCGTAGCGAGGGGTGGAATTTGTCCAGGCTGAAGCTGCTGAAATCCACTCCGAGCACGTCGCAGCCCTGCCGCTGAAAGTAGTCAAGCGCCCAGCCTTCCCCGCACCCCACATCCAAAAAAGTCCTGGGGCCCGCCTTTGGAGCCGGGGACGTTGCGCTCAACTCATCCGAAGGCGGAGCCAGGTTTTCCAGTACCCAATGGCGCAGGCGCAGCTTGCCCTCGATGTGCTCCAGCTCCTCGGGCGGGTAGGTCGGCTGGTAGGTCGTTAGGTTTTCCTGGTAGTACCGCTTGGCGTAATAGTCTTGCAGCTCGCTGGGAGTGGGCTTGTGCTTGATTTCGTAAAAACCAAACTCATTCTGGCGCAGAGTATCGGGCAGGGTCATGTCGTTTTCTGCTCGATGTGGGCATTCAGCGCCATGATTTCCGGATGCGCTTCTAACAAGGCCAGCAGGTCGGCCACGCCCAGGTCGGCGGCGCGGTGCTCCTCAATCAGGGCCCGCAGGACGTCGTAGTCTTCGGCCGTATCGAGCGTGATGCGGAAGCGGCTGAAATCCCCATCGGGCCACACCTCATCGCGGTACAGCACCCGCCCGGCCGTGGCGGGGTTGGCCTTGAGGTAAGGCGTTACGTGTTCGCGCTCGTAAGGCAGCGTGGCCTGGGCGTGAGCCTCAGCCAGCATTTCCATCGAGAAAATCTCGAAATCCAACCCCCGCG
>DASVTG010000761.1:0-4465 GCA_036387695.1 Hymenobacter sp.
GCGCTACTGCCTAATTCCATAACGTGACTACAAGACCGCCCCAAGGCGGTTCTGGGCAGAATCAGACCACAAGCAGAGTCAGCGCCTGCCGCAGCCGGGCCAACGCCGTCCGCAGTACGCCTTCGTCTACTGCGTAGGAAAGCCGCACAAAGCCGGGAGCGCCGCAGGTGGCGCCGTCCACCACTTCTACCCCGGCCGCTGCCAGCCGCTGCACCAGCTGCGCGGACGCCTCTGCGGGTGGAAGCTGGGAGTCCAAGAACCGGGTGAAATCGGCAAATACGTAGTAGGTGCCTTCCGGCGCCGTGCGGGCAGCTGCGCCGGGCAAAGCGGCCAGCCCTGCCATCAGCAATTGCCGCGTCTTGCTCAATTGGGCGCACAGCGCCCCACTAATGGCATCGGCGTGCAGCGTGGCGGCCAGGGCAGCGGCTTGCGCGGGAATGGGCACCGCCGCGCTGGTGCTAAACAGCCGAGCTGCCACGGCGTGGGCCAGCGCAGGCGGGGCCACCAGGCAGCCCACGCCCCAGCCCGCCAGCGCCAGCGACTTGGAGAAGCCGCTCACCACCACGTGCCGCTGGTGCGGGTCGGGCCAGGCCAGCAAGGTGGGCACGGGCGCGGCCCCGAAGCTGATGCCCTCGTAAATCTCATCGCTCAGCACCCAGAGCTGCGGGAATTCGGCCGTGACGGCCAGCACGGCCGTCCACTCCGCCCGCGAGTACACGCGCCCCGTGGGGTTGTTGGGGTTGCTGACGACGAGTACCCGCGTGGCCGGCGTGAGGGCGGCGCGCAGGGTTTCGGGGCTCAGCGCGTAGTTATCGGCCGCAGCCAGCGGCAGGGTACGGAGCTGGCCGCCCGCCCGGCGCACCAGCTCAAAGAACCCGAACCAGTTCGGCGTGGGCAGCAAGACTTCATCGCCGGGCTGCAGCATCTCGCTGAGCAAGGCAAAGAGGCCCGTTTTGGCGCCGCCCGTTATCACCACTTGCTCGGCAGCAACGGCGGCGCCCCGCTGCCGGTAGCGCTGGGCCAGGGCTTCGCGCAGCTCGGGCTGGCCGGCTATGGGGCTCACGGCCAGCGGGCCCTGGCGCTGCTGCGCGTTGGTCAGCGCCGCCGTGGCGGCTTCGAGGGCCACGCTGGGCACGGCGAAATTGCCATAGCCCGATGCCAGGCTGACCGGTTTTTCCATGGCTTTGTGCGTTTATGCTTCTTGGGCTGCGAGCACCACGTCGGCAAAGTCAGTGGCTGCATCCGTGAACGAAGCCACGACCCGGAGCCCGGCTTCGGCCGCGAGCTCGGCAATCTGCGGCAGGGTGAATTTGTAGGAATTTTCGGTATGAATCACTTCCCAAGCCGCGAAATCGACGGTTTTGTCTAGCGCTTCGATGTGCACCCGCTGGGCCCGGGCGCTTACCAGGAACGAGCGCACGGCCCCGTTCAGCGGGCTGTAATCGGTGTAGTGCTGCCAGTGGGCCAAATCGAAATCAGCCCCGAGCTCGCGGTTAAGCCGGGTGAGCAGGTTCAGGTTGAAGGCGGCCGTTACGCCTTGCGCGTCGTCGTAGGCCGCCCGAATGCGGCGCGGGTCCTTTTGCAGGTCGAACCCGATGAGCAGGCGGTCGTCTGGAGTCAGAGGCGCTGCCAGCTTGCGAAGAAAATCCAGCCGTTCCACTGGCCCGAAATTGCCAATGTTGGAACCCAAAAACAGGACGGATTTGCTGCCCGGCCGCGTGCGCAGCTTAACCAGCGCCGTGGCGTAGTCCGACACCACCGGCACCACCCGCAAAGTGGGCATTTCCTGGCTCAACGCGTCGACGAGGCCCGTCATGGCTCCTTCCGAAATGTCGACGGGCGCATAAGTAAATGCCGCGCCGGCGCGTAGCAGCTGGTCCAGCAGGAGCTTGGTTTTGGCACCGTCCCCGGCCCCCAGCTCCACCAGGGAGAACTCGCCAGTGGCCGAAGAGCTCAGCGCAGCGGCAATTGCCGCGCCGTGCTCCCGGAAAATCGCGAATTCGGCCCGGGTGGGGTAATACTCCGGCAGCTCCATGATTTGCTGAAACAGCCGGCTGCCCGCGTCGTCGTAGAAGTACATCGAGGACAGGGTTTTGGGCGTGCGGCTCAGGCCCACGGCCACGTGCTCGGCCAGTTCGGAGGCTACGTTTATCATTTAACAATTAACATTTAACAGCCGTTGAGCTTGCGCGCACGGCGTGTTGGCATGGGAAAAGAGCGGCACATGGTTGAGTTCAAGCAAAAGGAACTGTTACCTGTTTATTGACCTGGCCAGCCGGACGCCGGTGAACTGCCAGCGCTTGTCGGCGTGAAAAAAGTTGCGGTAGCTGATGCGAATGTGGCTTTCCGGCGTGGCGCAGGAGCCTCCGCGCAGCACCAGCTGGTTGACCATGAATTTGCCGTTGTACTCGCCCAATGCCCCGGCGGCGCGGGCATAGCCGGGGTAGGCGTGGTAGGCCGAATAGGTCCACTCCCAGCAGTCGCCCAGCAGCTGGTGGCAGGCGGTGGGGTCGGCATCGGCGGGCAGGGCCTGGGGGTCGAACAGGTTGCTTTCCAGCCAGGTGCCGCCGGCCGGGCTGGCGCCGAAGTGCCGGGCGGCGGTTTCCCATTCGGCCTCGGTGGGCAGGCGGGCGCCGGCCCAGTTGGCGTAGGCATCGGCCTCGTAAAAGCTCAGGTGCGTGACCGGCGCGGCGGGTTCCACCGGGCGCAGGCCGTGGTGCGTGAAGCGGTGCCAGGCGCCCTCAACCTGCACC
Source organism: Hymenobacter sp. (assembly GCA_036387695.1). Lineage (GTDB taxonomy): Bacteria > Bacteroidota > Bacteroidia > Cytophagales > Hymenobacteraceae > Hymenobacter. The sequence continues at coordinate 2,754 of DASVTG010000761.1, forward strand.
CAATACAGCGGCGCTTCCCAGCCTTGCGCCTGGGCCAGGTCCCAGCCCTCGCCCATCCAGTAGCGAAAGTCCCGGTAGCCCCCGGCCGCGATGAAGGCCTCGTATTCGGCGTTGGTCACCAGGCGGTTTTGCAACTCAAAAGGCGCCAGCAATACCTCGTGGGCCGCCAGCTCGTTGTCAAAGCAGAATCCTTCTTCCTGAAAACCCACCCGATAAATGCCACCGGGCACGGGCAGCCAGGACGCTTCGGACGCTGCGCTTAATGAAGAATTAGTAATTAAGAATGAAGAATTGGCGGAAGTAGCAGATGCCCCCAATTCTTCATTCTTAATTACTAATTCTTCATTAAGCGCAGCGTAAGCCGGTGCCAGTGGGCTGGTGCTTAGGATGTATTTGATGTCGGTAGCCAGCAGCTCCTGGTGCTGCTGCTCGTGGTGCAAGCCCAGTTCCAGCAGCTCGTAAAAAGGGTCGGGCAGGGCTTCGTCCGACGCCAGCAAGGCGCTCATGGCCCCATCGACGTGGGCGCGGTAAGCCAGCACGTCGGCCAGGGCCGGGCGCGAAAGCGTGCCCCGGTCAGCACGATTCACGCGGGAGCCCAAGGAGTTGTAGTACGAGTTGAAGAGAAAGGCGTACTCCGGGTGAAACAGCTCGTAGCCCGGGGCGTATTCTTTCAGCAGGAACGTTTCCCAGAACCACGTGGTGTGGGCCAGGTGCCACTTGGGCGGGCTCACGTCCAACGTGGGCTGCACCACCGTGTCTTCGGGCAAAAGCGGGGCACACAGCGCCTGGCTTTGGGCCCGCACTGCCTGGTACCGAAACAGAGTGGAAAGGGCCGCGGACGGCGCAACGGGAGCGGGATGGGTTTGGAGCATGATGCGTGGCGAAAAGGGCAACCTCCGCACTAACCGGCTTAGCAGCCCGGAGGTTACGTACGGGCGAAACGGAGCTGAACGGAAAACCCGCAGAACTTGCATATAAACACGCAGAACGGTTAAGAAAATACGTAGAAGCTCTTCCGTAAAAAGCGGTATTTATGCGCGTTTTCAGCCTAAATTCCAACGAAACAGGCAGATAAGAGTAGGATTACGACAGGGAAGCCTTACCATTGTACTACAACAAAACTTCTTTCCATATTCCTATGTCAACTGTCAACAACACCTCCGCATCCGCCGCTGCCGCAGCCGCGAAAAACTCCACTCGCCCTGCTAACCGCGTGGGCACCAAAAGCCGGCGCGGCTTTGCGGCCATGAGCCCGGAAACCCAGCGCCGCATCGCCAGCGAAGGCGGCAAAGCTTCGCACGCCAGTGGCCGTGGCCACCGCTTCTCGGCCGAAGAGGCCCGCGACGCCGGCCGCAAAGGCGGCTTGGTGAGCCGCCGTGGCAAAACCGCTACCGCCGCCAAGTAACCAAAGGGTGAGCGAAGCAGGGCGCGCATCTTTGCGCCATGCTTCGCCTCCGCTTTTCCCAGCGCGCCCTGCGCTTCAATTTTCCGGCCCGCACGTCGCGCGGGGCCCTGGCCGAACACGTGGCCTGGTACCTGCATTTGGCCGACGATGCCGCACCAGCCGTCGTCGGCCTTGGCGAGGCCGCGCCGCTGGCCGGCCTCAGCCCAGAGCACGGCCCCGGGTTTTCCACCGCCCTGGGCCAGCTCTGCGAGCGGTTCAATGCCGGAGCATTTGCCACCTTCCCGGTGGCCGATGCTCCGGCATTTGC
>DASVTG010000762.1:0-3982 GCA_036387695.1 Hymenobacter sp.
TTGAGGTTGCCGGTTGTGGTCAGCACGTATTTGATATCGGATACGGTGCCGTCAGTGCTTAGCATCCGGTCGTAGTAGAAGCCGCGCACCCCCCAGATTAGGCTCAAGGTCGTAAGCAGGGGACGGTTATCGGTAAAGATGAAAATGTTGGCTTTGGGGCGGTACTTGGCTAGCTGGAAGGCCGTGTAGCCGTGGTGCGTCATGCCCGTAATGGCCTTCGAGCCGGTGTTTTTGGCCAAGTGGCAGGATGCAGACAGCACGCTGTCGGCCATAAAGTTAGAGCCCGTGGGGTCGATGGGCCACCACTTGTGAAAAAGCTGCGGGCTGTTGCCTTCCACGCTCAGGATGGTGCCCACCATCGAGCGAATGACCTCGGCGGGATAGGCACCCACGGCGGTTTCGGCGGAAAGCATCACGGCGTCGGCCCCGTCGAGCACGGCGTTGGCTACGTCGCTGGTTTCGGCGCGGGTGGGGCGGGGGGCCGAAATCATCGACTCCATCATTTGGGTGGCCACGATGACGGGCTTGCCGGCGGCGTTGCACTTGGCAATAATCATCTTCTGGGCCATGGGCACCTCTTCCATCTTCACTTCCACCCCAAGGTCGCCGCGGGCCACCATCACGGCGTCGGTGATGGCGATGATTTCGTCGATGTTGCGCAGGCCGTCGGGCGTTTCAATCTTGGCCACCACGCGGGTGTTCTTGCCGGATTCGGCAATGAGGTTTTTGATGAAGCGAATGTCGTCGGCCTTGCGGGCGAAGCTCAGGGCCACCCAGTCCACGTCGTTGGCGAGGCCAAACTGCAGGTCTTCGATGTCTTTCTCGGTCATGCTCGGCGCCGATACTTCCGAGTCGGGCAGGTTGATGCCTTTGCGGGGCTTCACGAGGCCGCCGTACACCACTTCCACGTCCACTTCCTGGTCGCGGTCGGTGGCCAGTACCTTCAGCTCAATCTTGCCATCGTCAATCAAAATCATGTCGCCGGCTTTCACGTCGCGCGCCAGGCCGAGGTAGATGGTGCTCAGGCGCGTGGCCGTGCTGATTTCCCTCTCGCCGCATACCAGCTTGATTTTGTCGCCGGCTTTGATTTCCACGCCGCCGCCTTCCACTTCGCCCAGGCGAATTTTGGGCCCTTGCAGGTCCTGCAATAGGCCCACCGACGTGCGCATGTCCTTGTTCAGCCGCCGCACCGTGTTGATGACCGAGAGGTGGTCCTCGTAGGAGCCGTGCGAGAAGTTGAGCCGAAATACGTCCACGCCCTCGCGGATGAGCGTGCCGAGGCGTTCGTAGGTATTGGACGCGGGGCCCACGGTGGCCACGATTTTGGTCTTGTTGAAAGTGGTGCGGTTTTCCATAGAAGGAGGGTCAGAGCAAAAAAACTCCCCTCCTTATTCGGGAGGGGACGTTGGCGCGGGCGCGCCAACTGGTTTGGTTATAAGTGGTGGCGGCAGGGGCGCGGTTCGGGCTGGCCGAACGAGCCTTGCCAGCAAAAGTCGTTTAATTAAATGGAATGCTCGCCACGCCAGGCCCCCAAGTTGCGGCGCCGACTCACAGAATTAAATTCTCTTTGTACTTGAGCGTGTTCGGGTCAAACTGACATACGTACTGCACGGCATCCAAGGCGGTGAGTTGCTGCACAAGTTCGTCGTCGGCCAAAGCTCCGCTGCCATTGCTCACGGCCAGCAGAAAGTCATATTCCTTGATGTCCGGCGCCAGAAACGGCTTTTTCAGGGTAGACGGCGCAATGGAGCGGTTGCGCAACAGACGAAAATTCAGCGTTTCGGTAGCGTGCAGGTAATGAGTGAACACCAGCCGGCCACGGCTGAGTAAGTTCAGCAACAGCTCGGGCTGCTTGATGAGGCGCAGGCGCAGGGCCCGGTTCAGGGTCCAGGCCAGGGTGTAGTCGCGCGTGCTGCTCACCACCCCAAACAGGGAGAAGTCGCACTCATACTCAACGTCTAGGGTGAAGGTCTTCATAACGGCCGCAAATGGGCGCTCCGCAAGCGGGCTGGGGGCAAAGCTACGGCTTGCACGGGCCCACTGCCAGCGCCTCCGCCATAATCTTGTACCCCCATTTCGGAAGCGCGGCCGTGGCTTCATTGAAAAATCTCTCGTTACTTTGCGCCGTAGTTTTCCTTTAACCCCCACGGAAATGTCTGAAATCGCAGAAAAAGTAAAGGCCATTATTATTGATAAACTGGGCGTCGAAGCCTCGGAAGTTACTCCCGAAGCCAGCTTCACGAACGACTTGGGTGCCGACTCATTGGATACCGTCGAGCTGATTATGGAGTTCGAAAAGGAGTTCAACGTGAGCATTCCCGACGACCAGGCCGAGAACATCGGTACCGTGGGCCAGGCCATCAGCTACCTCGAAGAGCACGCCAAATAGTGACCACAGATGGGTAAGATTTACTGATTAAGTAAGATGCTGCTGGTTCCGCATTTCGTGCGGAGCCGCTGCGCAAGCAGGAAACTCTCGGTATCTTACTCAATCCCTTAATCTTTACAATCTGCGGTTTGTTCTGCGCATACCGGCCGGCCCGCCGCCGGCCGGTTTTGCCGTTTTATCCCGTTTCATTTTTTGCGCCAACGGCGCTTGCTTATGTCGTCCATCCGACGGGTTGTTGTTACGGGCCTTGGGGCCATTACACCGCTGGGCAACACTGCTCCGGCTTACTGGGAAGGCCTGCGCACGGGCTCAAGTGGGGCCGCTACCATCACCCGCTTCGACCCAGCTAAATTCAAAACGCGCTTTGCCTGCGAAGTGAAAGGCTACGACGCCGACAACTTCTTCGACCGCAAGGAGCACCGCAAAATGGACTTGTTCACGCAGTTCGGGGTGGTAGCCGCCGACGAGGCCATTGCCGATTCCGGCCTGCTGGCCGAAGGCAGCGGCGTGGACAAAGACCGGGTGGGCGTGATTTGGGGCTCCGGCATTGGCGGCCTGAAGTCCTTGCAGGAGGAATGCATTTCCTTCGGCCGGGGCGACGGCACGCCGCGCTATTCGCCCTTCTTCATTCCGCGCATGATTGCCGATTCCGCATCGGGCAACATTTCCATCAAGAACGGCTTCCGCGGGCCCAACTTTGTGACGACATCGGCCTGCGCCTCGTCGAACGATTCCATCATTGCCGCCTTCAACAACATCCGCCTCGGCTTGGCCGACGTGATGGTGACGGGTGGTTCGGAAGCGGCCATCACCGAGTCGGGCGTAGGCGGCTTCAACGCCCTCAAGGCCATGAGCGAGCGCAACGACGACCCGGCTTCGGCCTCCCGCCCTTATGACAAGGACCGCGACGGTTTTGTGCTGGGCGAAGGCGCGGGGGCGCTCGTGCTTGAGGAGTACGAGCACGCCAAAGCCCGCGGCGCCAAAATGTACGCCGAGCTCATCGGCGGCGGCATGTCGTCGGACGCCTACCACATCACCGCGCCCGACCCGAGCGGCAGCGGCGTGGTACTGGTAATGAAAAATGCCTTGCGCGACGCCGGTATCGACCTATCGGAGGTTGACTACATCAACACGCACGGCACCAGCACGCCGCTGGGCGATGGCGCGGAAATCAAAGCCATTGAGCAGGTTTTTGGCGAACACGCGGAGAAAATCAACATCTCTTCGACCAAAAGCATGACCGGCCACCTGCTGGGCGGCGCGGGCGGTGTAGAAGCCGTGGCGTGCATCATGGCCATGCAAAACGGCTTGGTGCCACCCACCATCAACCTGCACACGCCCGACCCGGAAATCAACCAAGCCCTGAATTTTACGCCGAACGTGGCGCAGGAGCGCGACGTGCGCATCGCCATGAGCAACACCTTCGGATTTGGTGGGCACAACACGTCGGTGATTTTCCGGAAGCTGTAAGGGTTTGACGTTTTTGTCAACAGAAGGTCTTCAGAACGTCATGCTCATCTGGCGTCCGCACAGCCGAAGCACCTCTACCGCGCAACTAATCCTTTCGATTGAATTAGTATTGCGGTAGAGATG